>JAHISW010000071.1 GCA_018817995.1 Patescibacteria group bacterium
ATTTAAAAAACACTCTTCCACCCACTTTTCTGTTGTATACCACCTCTTTCCAACCCTATTCGCTTTCAACTCTCCCCTGCGACACAACAAAGCGAGGTGAATGTCCGTGCACCCACATTTTTTACTCGCCTCTTGAAGAGTTATGTATTTTTTATCTTCCAGCACTAAAGAATATAAATATTATAAATATGTCTTTTATTATAACAAAAAAAACACCGACAAGGTGTTTTTTTTTCTGTGGATAACTCCGATGCCCGCTTTACTCTAAAATTCCGTCTAAATTTACATCATAAAGTATCTGTTCCTGAACAAGACGATACTTAATTATCTCGCTTTCATCAAACCAAATTTTTATTTCTTTTTCTGCCTCTTCTGGGCTACCAGAAGCGTGCACCAAATTCCTAACAGCGCGACTATCCGAATCAGCCAAAGGATAAGAATCAACAGTAAAATCCCCTCTTATGGTACCAACATCAGAAGAAAGAGGCTCTGTTCCTCCAGTAATTTTTCTGATAATTCCCACCGCCTCATTCCCTTGCCAAACCATCGCCACTACAGGACCGGAAGATAAAAATTTCTTTAATTTCCCTAGAACCCATTTGCCTCCCTCAACAACATCATCAAAAAGATACTTTTCTCCCTTCTTTTCATAAGACGCTTTTGTTTTACTTCCAACTGCCTCAAGCCAGCCGTCATCTATCAAATAATGCCTCTCCGCCATTTCCTCCGTTGGAACAAGGAACTTCACCGCCACCAACTTCAACCCCGAACGTTCATAGCGTTTTATTATCTCCCCAACCAATGCCCTCTGAACACCATCCGGTTTTATAAGAACCAATGACCTCTCCTTTTTTCTTTCATTCATAAAAATAAAATTAAATTAAATGTAATGAGTCTATTCTAAAGAACTGCCTCTAAATTGACAAGTTTTCCCCGTCGCTTTTTATTTTTATAGTTCCCATCTCGTCCGTTCTTAAAACTTTAACTTCAAGTTTTTTTAAAATATCTAAAACTTCCTGACTAGGGTGTCCATAGCGATTATCTGCCCCAACGGAAACAATTGCATATTCCGGGCTGGTGTAGCCGATAAAAATTTCAGAGCTTGAAGTTTTGGAACCATGGTGCCCAACTTTCAAAACATCAACATCTAAATTGTCCTTATAGACGGACGCCAAATATTTTTCAATCGCTTGGGGCGAGTCACCTGTCAACAAAAAAGAAGTATTTTCATAAACCAACCTCGCGACAATTGAGGCCGAATTGGACTCCATTTCAGATGCGTCGCTAACAGGAAATAATATATCTAAAAACAACCCCTCGCCTACATTCATTCTCATTCCCTTCTTGCCTAAAATTTCCGTGATATTTTTCCGCCCTATTATATTTTTCAGTTCTTTATAAATGGCGCTGTCCGATTTCACCCCCGATTCCATCACCAAACCGACATCATAACGGTTAAGAACTTCAACCAATCCTCCAATATGGTCACCGTCCGGATGGGTTTCGATCACCACATCAATGACTCTGTCATAGAAAGGCATTACTTTTGAAAGCTGATTCAGAACAGATTTATTTTGCCCTCCGTCAATTAGAATTTGGTTCCCGTTTTCCGCTTGTATGAAAATTGAATCGCCCTGTCCAACATCCAAAAAGTAAACAGCCAAACCATTTCTGCTCTCGTAAAAAACTGCGTACCAAACAAAAATAACACAAGCAAACAAAAAACCGACAACTAAATATCTAAAATTTTCTTTAACAAATTTAATCATCTTAAAAACAACCTATCACTCCAACAAAACAAACACAAGAAAAACATGAGCACAAACCTGGTCTGGTATGGCACCTATCCCACGCTATAGCACAGAATAGGTACCACTCTCTAGCTAAACACCCGTCAAACATAGAAAATTGATTAACTTAAACCAAATTAATTCAAACCAAAATGTTTCCTTAAACGAGAATCTTCTTCAACTTTTTTTATAACAAAGTAATTTACAAATTCACTTATGTCAAAATATTCGCAAATAAAATCCAGTTTATCTTTGCAATCATAAGGTGTAATAAAAACACTCTTTTGCAAAGGATAAAAACCCATATCTTGCAACTTGAAAGTCATAGCGTCTCTGGCTTTTTTATGAACCTCTGGAATATCAAAAATAACCAACCTCCATATCTTGTCCCATTTTTTTGGAATATCAATTTTTAAATCCTGATATTCATACTTCAAAATTCTTTTTTTGCCGTCTTCCGTTATTTTGATTATTTGTTCGCCTTTTTTGTTATAAGAAATTTTGACCAACCTGTGTTTATTCAAATTATTAAAAGCACGCAGTAATCGTTTTTTATCCCTTGGGCCTTCTGTGTTAAATAATTTTGCAACCTGCGCGAAATTCGGCGCCACAAAACACGCAACGATAAAACCGCCGATTGCCAGTCCTTTCAAAATTTCTTTGGCCAATTCGCCTTTTGAATATTTTTCTTTCATTTCCATAAAATTATTTCTATAAATCTATAAAATTTATCTCTAAAAAACAAATACTACCAGCTACGCAAATACTACCACACCATAAAACATAAAGGAACCTATCTGGTGCTATAGCATGGGATAGGTACCCATTATCGTCATTGCTGGCTGTTTGTATACATACACAAACGTACAAATCTAAAAACACAAAAATAAAAAGCCACCAAATGACGGCCATAAAATTATCACACCTAAGGTCTGCGCCTTGAAGAATCTACACCTTAAAACCGCAACTTTCACACAAATAATAACCCCCGGAAGACCAAAGAGCGGCATAGCTTTCTTTATAAACAAATTTCCCCATTCCACACTTTGGACAAATGCCCACATACTTGCAATTATCCAAGAATTGTTCTTCCCTCTTCTTTGCGCCCCTCTTTGCGTCTGCTAATTCTCTTACTTTCTTTTCAATTTCTCCATTAATTTTCATCTTCTCTCCTCCTTTTTCAAAGATTTTTTCTCAATCTAAAAATTATGATTGCATAAAAAGCATACATAGTCAACATCAGCCATAGCGGGAAATTTTCTATTGTAAACGAAGCGAAGGGCAAAGAAGAAAACAATTCAACCACCTTCAGTTGATACGCCAGCAGGCCATATGTTATCCACCCAAAAGGAACGCTCAAGAGGGTTGAGGCAAAACCGACAACGGCTGTCACAAATCCAAAAAACATTGTCGCCGGAATAAACATTAAAACCAAAAGATTAACAGGCAAGCCGACAACGGAAAACAATCCCATTTTGTATAAAATAAGGGGCAAGACAAAAATTTGCGTTGATAGTGTCGCCGAGGCAAGTTGTCGTATTTGGAATTTTTTTGGAAAAATTTTAAGACGCGGTTCCAAAATGGGAGCAAGGTAAACCAAAGCCATGGTTGCCAAAAAAGACAATTGAAAAGAAGAATCAAATCGCAAGATTTTAGGATTTTGCAAAATCATTAAAAAACCCGTGGCAAAAAGAGCAATTGTAATTTCATAAATTCTGCCCGTCGCGCGCGCCAAAAGAACCAGGAGCGCCATTAGCGAAGCTCTTACTACAGTAGCCGACGCTCCAGCCATAACAGCAAAACAAACAATCCCCAACGCCCCAAAACCAATCCCCAAAAAATGTGGCAAAAAACCAAGAACTCTCATAATGGCATCGGCAATTATTGTCACATTGTATCCCGAAAGAACGACAATATGGATAATTCCTGTTTTGCGAAAATCATCAAGCAAGTCCTTGGGCATGCTCTGCTTGGCGCCGAACGTCAGCCCGCCGAGCAGGGCGGAATGCGGTTCTGGCACAACGCGCGCAACATTGGAAAGAAATTTATTTTTTAGAGAAAAAAAAGATGCCTTAATCCACGAAGCGTTCCCTGAAGAAATAAACTTCGTTTCCGGATAAAACATCTCAAAATATATGTCGTCTTTCGCCAAATAGGCGCCCCAGTCAAACTCATCAAATTTGCCCGGCCTTTTCAGTGTACCCTTAACTTCTATTTCGTCGCCGTATTTGAAAGAAGGGTAATGATAAGAGGTAACTAAAATTTTCACTCCCTCCGCTTCCAATATAAGTCTTGTATAATTTTCTCTTTCGTCGGGTTCATCAATAATAATTCCTCTCAAATTAACCTTCTCGTTAATTTGATTCTCTAAAAAAGAAATATCTGGTGGAATGGATTTAATTTCGTACCAAAAAATTCCTGCTCCGAAAGCAATTATGATTAAACAAAATATAAAAAAGCGTTTGCCAAATAAAAAAGAGATTGCTCCAAGAAAAATAAAAAACAGGCCAAAAAAATAAGATAAGCTCAAAAAGGACGCGGTAAAAACTCCCACAGAAAAGGAGATCACGAAAAACAAAAATATCCTTGCCAAATTCATAAAAATATGTTACTTTTTACAAAACAAACTTAATCGCGCGTTGACAACATAATAACGAAAGGAGGTTAAAATGAACAGAGAGAAAGCTGAATTTTTTGAAAAAATATTCGGTCCAATCAGGGTGTTGCTGTCTATAAAATCCTCCCTTGAGGAGGGAATGCAGGCAACGATTGATGTTGCTAAGGAACTCGGGATAGAAAGAATTTGTATTTTTCTCAAAGATGAACTTGACCAGATGACTCTTGTTTGCGGACACCCAGAAGAAAAACACGGGCTACAAAATAAAAGGAATCTGGAGAGTCATCCTGGTCTTAAAGAAATTATGGAAAAGAAAAAAATGTTTATCGTGAAAAATCCCGCGCAAGATAAAAGGTCCGCTTGCGCCCCGGAATTTTGCGGTTTGCATCAAATCAATGCAAGTCTGTTTGTAAGAATTGAAATTGACAAAAAACCAATTGGCGTAATTGTCATAGATGCAGTAGGCGAAAAGAAAACTTTTACCAAAAGCGACATCCATATAGCTAAAATGATTGCCCTTCTGGCGACAAAGAGAATCCATAACAGAAGAAGAGACGAAAGGGAAACGAGAAATAAAATTTTTAAGTTGGTCGCCGAAGAGCTTGTTCATGAAATGAGAAATCCCGTAATGACAACGGGGGGATTCGCGCGAAGGCTTGAAAAAGACATTGATAAAAATCCCACAAAGGCAAAGAAAAACGCGGGAATAATTGTCAAAGAAATAAAAAGAATGGAAGAGATAATTAAAAATTCTTCCCAGTTGTTAAACCAAGGAAAAATGGAAAAAGAAAAGACCAATCTTGCCAAAATAGTTGAAGAACTGCTTGAGGAAACCAAAAAATATATTCCGACAAACAAAAATATAACAGTTTATCTGGACAAAAAAACAAAAACTCCTTTTGTATATATAGACAGAAAGCAAATGGAAACTGCCCTGTTGCAAATCTTTAGAAATGCGGTAGATGCAATAGAAAAGGAAGGGGAAATTTTTGTTAGAATCTGGAAAAGACCTCATTTTGTTTGTTTGGAAGTAGCAAATACAGGATCGCATATTCCCGACGAAGAGATAAAAACAATCTTTAACCCCTTCTATACGACAAAAAGAAAAAACGGGGGGATGGGGCTGGGTCTAGCTATAGCCCAACAAATAATAGAAGAGCATGAAGGACAAATAGAGGTCTTCAGTCAAAAAGAACCAAAAGAGTTAACTTCCTTCACTGTTCTTCTGCCAGTAAAGAAAAACTGAAAACAAAACAGCCCCAAAGGGGCTGTTTTAATTTAAAACATCTTTTGCCTGCTTCGCCTTAAAAGGCGAGTTGTTTTTGTTCTATGTCATCCATTGCCTCGTTCGCCAAAGCATCCGCCTCTTTGTTTTTCTCACGCGGAATTTCAACAAAAGACATTTCGCCGAAATCCATTTTTAAATTCCAAATTTTTATAAAAAGAGGAAAAAGTTTTTCTTCTTTAATTTTATACTCCCCTCTCAATTGTCTCGCCACCAATTCACTGTCCATCCTAAATTCAATATCAAAATTTTTCGCTTTTTCCTTGCCAAACAAATGCTTAATTTTTCCCAGGGCAAATATCACAGCCTCATACTCCGCTTCGTTATTTGTTTTTTCCCCCAGAAATTTTGAATACTTTTTAATCACCTGACTCTTCTCATTAGAAACAACCACACCAACACCCGAAGGCCCCGGATTCCCCCGCGACCCACCATCGGTGTAAATTATTAACTTTTCTTTTTTGTTGATCATATTTAAAGAGTAACTGGAGCAAGAAGAGCCCAAAACAAAAAGAAAAGGATCGTACAAACTACAAACAATAGAATTGACCAAACAATTATCTTAAGAACCCTCACAAATGGTTTCTTGTCATCTTCAGACTTATTTTTAATAAAAAATCCTATAAATGCCCCCAAAAATGTTAAAAAAAATACCAGTCAAAAGCCCCAACAAAGAATACAAACAAATTCGACTAATTGAAACTTTTGATTTTTGTGTATCCATAATAAAATTATTTTTTAATTATAAATTTTATTTAGTATAAAAATGCTCTCTTAGCTCGCTCTCTGAAATATATCTCATTGCTTGATTATAAATTGCCACAACTGTTCCTTTGTCTAACTCTTTGTGGTTAGGGATGGTCAATGTTTGTTTTATATTTCTATCAACAAATCTTCTTAATTTTACATGACTGCCTTTTTGGGCAATAACCGAAAAACCAAAATTTTCAAATATTTTAATAACATCTTCTCCAGAGAGATTTTTTAATTTAGGCATAAACGCCAGCTTCCAATTCTAAACTCGCCAAAATAGAAGGTCGCGGGTCCAATCCAAAACTGGATAGTTTCTCTCCCTCCAACTGAAGATCAACTGCTTCTTTTAGATTTTTAGTTAATTCGTCAAGAGTTTTTCCTTGTGTAACTATCGGTAAATTAATACCCTGAGCTACATAGTACTTTTCTCCCTTAGAGATATTGAACTGTATAATTTTTTTCATATTGTTTTTAGACTACCACAAAATTAAGAATTATGCAAATTTTGTTTTACTTAATCTTATAATCAACGATTTTTAGGCGCAACTCGTTGCGGTTCATAAATGTATTTCTTTCAATATTCGCAACTAAATCTATCCTCGTTCCCTTTTTAATATCCAAACCATATCCGTTTGACATAAAGAAACCAATGGCGGAAATTTTTTTGTTATCGCTCTGAAAATCCAACTGCAAATGAATACCCCCATTGCCAAACATTTTTACTCCCGAAACTTCCAAATCTTTCAAAAGAAAAACGGGTTTGGGATTCCCCATTCCGAATGGCCCAAATTTTTCTATAGTTTCCAAAAACGACCATGTTATTTCGCCCAAAGCTATCTCCTTATCAACCCATAAAACTCTATCAACTTCCTGTTTCTCCATTTTTTCATAAGCATCTCGCAAAGCTCCGCCCAACTCGTTTATTTTGTTCTCATTTACGGTAAAGCCCGCGGCCAAAGCGTGTCCCCCTCTGTCAATAAAAAAACTATCGTCAATCTTAGACATCAAATCAACTAGATTCACGGAA
>JAHISW010000072.1 GCA_018817995.1 Patescibacteria group bacterium
AACTCCTGTCCCCGGCACAAGACACCACGCCATCCGACGTGGCACAAGCGGGATTAGTTTAGTGGCAAAATACGACCTTGCCAAGGTTGAGACACGAGTTCGATTCTCGTATCCCGCACAGAATACAACTTTTAGCGCTTCATCAACGCTTAGAACATTTAGATTTCAACGTCTCCGCGGGTTCTAACATAAAATCATAAAAATAATTTTTAAGCTACATTCATCAGGATGGTTGTGACACAAAAAATGGTAGTTTTGAGGTCGATTTTTCTAGTGTAGATTGTATATTGAGCAGTGTTATGAATATTGTTCCAAAGCATCAAAATGAGAATAGAAATGCGTCTAGCTTTTTGGCTCTTTCGCTAAGATTTGCCGAAGAATATTTTAATGAACAATGAACTGCGAGTCAAATCTTAGAAAACAATTAGAAAAACTGCGGAAACCCATAAATGCCTTTGAAGAACATTCTAGGAAGAGTGATTCGACTCTCTCAATTCAGGACGAAGGAATCGTTTAAAATATCCTTTGCAAAGATCATAAACCATTCTCTATCAACGTCTTACTGCGTTTCTAAAGCGTTGTAGATTATCATTCACGGAATTAAACAGTGCCAAAATCGAGGTTCTAACCCCAGTACTATAACTCGTTTTACTCGTTAAGTACGGGGCATGCCTATTCCCCCAAAGTGCACAAGAATTTACAATCTCCTGTCAACGATGACAGGTTCGTAGAATCGAACTTATTTTTTAATAATGTTTACAAAAGCTTAAAATGGTCTATCATAAAAGTTAAACAAAGTATTTTGAAAGGAGAAAAAATGGGCGAAGAAATGACAAATGGTGAATTTTTTGAAATTTTGGAAGCTTGGGCAGGAGAGTATTATACAGAAGCTATTGATTTGGTTTTTGGAAATAATTTGCCCATGAACGATCTGAACAAAGTTGATGCTGACGGTATGTTTAAAAAAAATTTTCTTGATTCCTGTCAAAGATTTACAGAGGCAGTAATCGTTGATTTTATAAATTTTATTTGCGCAAGTTGGGGTGGGGACAGAGGCCTATACACTCATTGTCTATCAAAAGAACGCTATAAAAACAAAAAAAGAAACATCTACAAAGGAAAACCAAAAGGTATACACGGAAGTGATTTTTTAGCGATTTTGGCATCCATGGCCGGTGATTATCATAGAGAATGTTTGGAGTCAATTGTTAGAAGCAAACACATGAACGATTTGAATGAATCAGATATAGGACTATTAAAAAGAAAACGAGTATTCTTTCAAAAATTTGCTGATGCCATATTGGTTGATTTTATTAATTTTATTGGCGCTGAACAATTTGGTATAGATTACGCTATTTATACTAGACATTTGTCCGAAGAATACAAAAAAAACAGAGAAAAAGAGAAGAAGTAGTAAAAAACCAAAACCGCTCCACAAGGCGGTTTTTTCATTTGTAAATATTCTTAACGTTGAGAATATTTACAAAGGTAGGTTTTATTCAAAAAGCCAAAATTTTATTTTCTATCAGCATTTGACGGTTCTCTAGAGCGTGGCTGTTCCCCTAAAGTGCACAAAAATAAGGAGTGTAGCGTTAGTTTTAAAGTCTTGACTTTTTTGTTGTTATCTGCTTTAATTAAGGCAGGTTTTTAATGATGCTTCTTTGAAATACGAATATAATAAAGATTTTTTGAAAGAAAGGAGAGAAGATTATGTTATCAGGACTGATAGTGTTTGGTGTTATTCTTTTAACTGGCGCTATCCTTAAACAAGGATACAGAAAAATAGAGGTAGCAGACCCTCCCCAGGTCGCCGCAAGAACCCTCTTTGGAAGATTCACGGACAAGGTAGCCCCTTCCGGATGGAATTATTTTTTCCTCTGTGGATGGGTGCAGGGATTTGTTCCCATCAGCATTAAAACCCAAGATCTAGATCTTCTCCGGCAAGAAGTTCACACTCCGGATCAGGCAAAGTCTGGGATTAGCGGGAAAATATCATGGTTTTTTAACGAAAAAAGTCCTCGGAAATTTGTCAACGCCGGAAGCTTTGAAGGTATAAATAAAAAACTGGAGAGTATTTGGGAAGGAATAATAAAAGAGTGGGCTATCGCCACCGAAGAAGGTCCGCAGACTTTTATGGAATTGTTAGGGGCAAACGAGGAAGCGACGGATTTAATTTTGAAATCCATGGTTCGCAATAATCTTGAAAAAATACCCTCGGATATCCCAACGAATATTTTATTCCGGTATTTTCGCAAACCATTTCCGAAAAAGCCCACCCCATCGCAAACAAAAATATGGGGAGCAAAATGGCAAAAGTTGGAAAAGATAATACAGGAAGAAATAAAAAGAGGATGCTACTATAGCATTGAAGAGTTAGAAAATCTTGTTAAAAAAAGAAAAGAAAAAATCAATGGTGTTCGTCAGGGTCATGGAGAATTTGAAAAATCAGAATGGAGTATTACGATTCGGCTCCTAAATATTACCAAGCCGGAACCGCTGGACGAAATAGCCAAAGCCATGCAGTTGGAAGCGAAAGAGGCAAGAGAGGCCGCTGCCGAAGAAAAAGAAGTAAATCACTTTCTTAAGATCAGCGACAAATTAAAAAAGGACGGATCTCGTTCTCGTAAAGATGCGGATGAAATCGTGCAAACGGAGAGAGGTAAAATCAAGAAAGAAATAAAAGAACTGAAGCTGAGTATCCCTGACGAAACAGTTGAAAAATTCGGAGAAGTGGTTGCCAATATTCTGGCTGGGAGGAAAAAATGACTGACAAGAAAAAGAAAAACGCGGAAAAAATGCCCGGATGGACATGGTGGATAATTATTGCCATTGCTCTTGCCATGGGAATTATGACAACAATAATAACCCACAAACCAGCTCCGCCGGCCCCCGTTTCTTTCTGTCCCATACCAACCGCCCCGACCGAATGCCCGACCGAATGGGTTATGGCTTCTGTGAACGGAGAAAATATCCGAGGGAAAGTGAAGAGAACAGAAACGGAATTTCTTTTCACTTCCCCCACGGAAATCATAGAGGCATACTCCATGGACGGAAAGGTTTATGAGGGCGAGAATATTTATTTTAGGGTTATCGCCTCTTGCAGTTCATCTGTTGCTTTGGGATGGAAAGAAGAAGGCGGAAAAAAAATCATCTTCGGACTAACCGGAGTTAGAAAACCGCCATCCGATCCCCTCTCCGGAGAATGGATTTCATTTTGGGAAAAGTTTCCTGGACATAAGGGAAAGACCGCGCAAAAATGCGGATATTCAAAAGGAAAAATCCTCAAAAAACCCGGAGGTGGATTTGTTTATAAATACCAATGTCGTGGAGACAACGGCATTGAAGACATGAAACCCATTGGTGGTAACATCTTTGAAGGAAGGTGGAAAGACTTCCACGGCAATGGCAAAACACATTGGAAATTTATTTTGCCTACCATGGCCATCGGATGGTGGAATGACTATGGCAAGGGAGAAAAAATCCCCGCTATCTTTTTTAGAAAATAACCCCGTCTTCACCCCGCCAGGCGGGGCAAGCGGGGTAAAAAACCAAAGACTCCGAGAAACCTCGGAGTCTTTTAATTTACGTAATTTACGAGGCCTAGCCTCGTAAGATTTTAAGGGAAAGCTTTTGGGGGCCAGTTGCCGGGAATAGGCGGAGGACTTCCCGTTCCAAAAACAGTTTGAAGCAATATTTGAATAACGCCCCAGAAAGCGACAAGAAAAAAGATACCGACAAGACCCCATATAATCAGATTTTTTGCTTCTTTTCTTTTTTCCGGATTTCCAGAAGAGGCCGTAAACCTGACAATACCAAGCAGAAAAAAAACAACAACCAAGGCCATCAAAATAGGCACCGCTGTTCCCACGATTTCAGTAAACTTTTCAAAAATGCCCTTTATAGATGTTTCGGCAAAAACAACGCAAGGAAAAAGCGCCCACAAAAAAACTAGAGATAAATGACAAATTTTTCTTGTGAAAATTATCATAGACTGGAAATAAAATTCTGAATAATAGAGATGATGCCCCAGACAGAAAACATAATGAACATACCGGCAATTCCCCATATCAAATGTCTTTTGCCGATAGTCTTTTTTTCTTCGTTGTCAGCGCTGACGACAAACTCAATCAAACCCCAAAGAAAAATCGCCACGGTTAAAACAAAAAGAAAAATTATAAAGGGCCAAACTCCTTTTTCAAGAATTTTATTTATTAAGTCTGTCATGCTCTATAAACAAAAGCGTTTACTTAATTATAAGGAATCTCCACTTCCGGTAGTGTACCTCCTGTATCAACTCCAAAAGTACCAGCAAACATCTTAACTATTCCCCAAAAAGCAACAAGAACAAAAATTCCTATGAGGCCATATATAATGTACCCTCTTGCAGCTTTTTCTTTTTCAGCATCGCCTCCTGCCGTAACATATCTCACAATACCCCAAAGAAAAACCGCCACAACCAAAACCATCAAGATCGGGATAATAGAATCTACCAGCTCCTTGATTACAATTAAAACATCTCCAAGGTCATTGGTGCTCGCTGCTATTGCCATCATTGGTGTTACAAACAAAGCAATAGGTATTAATCTTAAAATTTTTGATTTCATAAATTTTTTATAATTTCACAAATTAATAATATTTCGACCATTATTCTAACCCTTTAACAAAATTAACGACCGCCGTGGATATAACATAAGCTCCAAGCAAAACAGCTGTTCCCACTATTGTCCACATAAACACCGTCTTGGCTTTTGTAATCTGTTCCTCGCTTCCCCGAGCAGTTACAAATAAATACCCCGACCAAATTATGAATACAACTGCCAACACTCCCCCTATCTGCATTACCACTTCGGCAATCGCTTTTATAAACGCGTCAAAAGTGTTGTATTTTATAGGATTTTCAAGACCACCTTCCTTGGCAACAGCCACACCCACACCACACCCCAAAAGGAGCGTTCCCATAATTATAAAACAAAAAGTTGATTTTAACAAAACATTTTTCATTTTACTGTGGATAAACATGTTTTATTTACATGTTGGAAAATTAAACCAGCCACTTAAAAATTTATCATTTATAATATTACCCAATAAATTATTTATAAGAAGCCATGCGCCATATGAAATAATAATACCCATTATAGCATATTTAAAAATATCTTTCCCCTTTTGTAATTTTGCGGGGTCGCCCACGGCTGTCATTATAAGTATCCCCGCGACAATCAAGGCCACAACACAAGCGGGCAAAATCAAAATGGTCAATCCAAATTTTATCACTTTGTCAACTAAAGTGACAAAATGACATACAGTACAATCCTCCCCACTACACGGAACAAGCCCTGCCGCCGAAACAAAAACAGGCGATGCTAACAAAACAAAAAGAAACGCGCCAAATATTATGTTGCATGTTACATGTTTCATGTTATATGCTTGGCATTTCCGCTTCCAATAATCTTTTCGCGTCGCTAACGGCCTGCGATATGTTTTTCCTTCCATAAACGACAGACTCAATCATATCCTTAAAAATACTTGAAACACTTTCAGAATCCGGTTCAAGCCATGAGCGCGCCTGAACGGCCGACTTATAAAACACGGACAACAGCGGTTCTTTTGTTCCTTTGTCTATCAGATTCCTTTTAACCGGAGGCAAAAATACTCCTTGGTTTAACCCTTCCATAATATCATCCCCCATAAAACTAAAGGCGGCGCTGATAGCTGGTCCTATATAGAGCGAGTTCTTTGATGTCGCCCACGCATAAACATTGCCAAAAGTCGCCTGAATAGACGAATCTCTCGTCTGCGGAACAACTGCAATATCAAAATTAAGATGAGGATTCTGTTTTACAATGTCTTTATATTCGCTCGCATATCCAAAATAAACAGCAAGTTTCCCCCCGGAAAAAAAGTCTCTTGAATCAGGAAGAGCCCTATTCCAGGAATAAGACACCTTTGACGGGTTAGAAAAACTTGTAAAAAAACTCAAGGCGCTATTCACCGGTTCAACAACTAAATCGCCCTTTTCTCCAAACACCACATCCAAATTTGATGGATCGATCATCTTGTTTCCACTCTGTAACACAAGCATAGAAAAAATATCTTTTGCGTTTCTTATGTTTGAATATTCGCCCATTGCCGCGCCGCTCCGCGTGATATTTCCGGACACATTTTTTTCGGTAAGGGAAATGGAATAACTCTGAAACTCATCCCAAAATTTAGGAGCCCTGGCTAAACCAATAGAATTAAAAATATCTTTATTCCAATACATAACAACCGGGTCAATCAAAAAAGGCACTGCAACAATCCCGCTATCCATGTCTTCCACTTTCCAAAGAAAAATATCAGCGACATCAATGAAAGCATCTTTAAAAGAACGCTCGCTAAAAATATCAAACGGAATTAAATACGCCTTTTGCCTGTATTCCAATACCATATCCGGTGTCAACATAAAAATATCCGGCCCCGCTCCGCTGGCCAAAGCGTCTAACAATCCTTCCTTGTATGTCTCCTTGCTCTTTTCAACATAACTAAGTTTAAATGTTTCTTCGTTATAGCCATTTACCAAGCCAATTGTTTCTGTAAAATTCTCTTCAGGCAAAAACCCCCACATTGTTAAGGATACAGGATTAGTACCCCTGATGCTGGAAAACCCGGGAATAATCCCCGCAAAAACCAACAGGGCCAAAACTACCAGTCCCATAATAATCCCCGTAAAAACTACTTGAAAACTGCTTAAGTTATTCATAATACTATGGTTTTTTGAATACTAACCCGTAATGCGAATCCCCCGCCTTGAATCCCCTGTCCTCAACTAACCCAACCCCCGTAAACAAAACCCGCGCCTCGTCTTCCCCTATCCTCATATTTTGAGGGGGTCCCAATTTGTCCGCTGACGGATTCCAATCAATAAAAATAACACACCCTCCACTTTTCAAAACCCTGAAGGCCTCTTTGGCAAAAGACTTCTTGTCTTCCACCTGAAACAAAACATTAGAAATCAAAACAATATCCACTAAATTATCAGCCAACAAAGAGCTACCCTCTATTTCCAGGTCAACCCTGCGATATTCTATATTAGAAATATTTTCCAACGCTGACCTGCTTTTAAGCGCCCCCAAAGCCTCTTTTTGCACATCAAAAGCATAAACAATACCGTCCCCGCCAACGCGCTTCGCCATCTCAACAGTAAAATGCCCCGACCCGCAACCAAAATCGGCAACCTTCATGCCAGACCTAACGTCCAACAACTCAACAACTCTTGAGGGGTTAAGAAACATATACAATTATATAATTATTTTACCACGAACAAACATTCCCTACAAACAAGTTATAGAAGCGATACTATCACCGGCCTTCATGCTCATCACTTTTACTCCCTGTGTCTGTCTCCCTAAAACTGGAATCTCTGAAAGTTTCGTCTTCAAAATCTGTCCCTTCTCCGAAATAGCTATAATCTCTTCAAAATCAGGACCCACAATTTTGGCCGACACCAAAGAACCTGTTTTAGGTGTTATTTTAACCGTTTTAATCCCCGAACCGCCTCTTTTTTGGATGCGATAATCTTTTATTTTGGTTTTTTTACCAAATCCCTTTTTACTAAGGGTCAGAAAAAATATATCTTTTGCTTCCGTTTCGTTTGGAATAACACCAGAACCCACTAAGATATCTCCTGTTTTTAACCTCATTCCATTGACACCCGAGGCATTCCTTCCCATAGAACGGACATCAGACTCCTTGAATCTCACAGACTGTCCTTGGCTACTCGCCAGTATCAAATAATCCGACGGGGAAACGACATGCGCCCAATTAAGCTCATCGTCTTGTCTTAATTTAATCGCGATTATGCCACCTCTTCTTACCTCCTTAAATTGGGAAGTCTCAACTTTTTTGACAACACCTTTTTTGGTTATCATAACAAGCGCTGTTTTTTTCTCATGAACGCCTTTTGGCATAACCAACACTGACGTAATCCGTTCGTCCGGAGCTACTGAAAGAAAATTCACAATAGACTTGCCCTTGCTGGCTCTTTTCCCTTCCGGCAGTTCATACATTTTAATTTTGTACGCCTTTCCTTTGTCGGTAAAAAGCAACAAATCATCATGCGTTTTCGCATGAAGAAGAATTTGAACGGAATCCTCCTCTTTTGTCTCCAAATCTATCACCCCCTTGCCACCTCTTTTTTGAACGCGATATACATCAGGTTTGGAGCGCTTTATATACCCGCCTCTTGTCAAAACAAGTGTCGCTTCTTCATTTGGTATCAAATCTTCAATAGAAATACTTCCGGCAACAGCTCGTACCACTTTAGTCCTGCGATCATCGGCGTAATTATTCTTGATTTCCAAAAGCTCTTCTTTGACAATCGCCAAAATTTTTTTAGGGTCTTCAAGAATCGCCTGTAATTCCTTGACCAGTCTTTTCTTTTCTTTAAGTTCATCCTCAATTTTTTGCCTTTCAAGCCCCGCCAGTGTTTGAAGTTTCATTTCCAAAATCGCTGTTGCCTGTTTTTCAGACAACTTGAATTTCTGCATCAATTTTTTATGAGCGACTTCTTTGTCAGCCGACGCTTTAATCGTTTTTATAATTTCGTTTATATGATCCAACGCTTTCTTCAGTCCTTCCAGAATGTGGGCTCTAGCCAACGCAACATTCAAATCAAATCTAGTCCGTCTTTCAACAATTTCATTGCGATGCGCGACAAAACATTCCAAAATACTCTTCAAAGACAGAACCTGTGGCTGGAGACCGCCATCAGTCAAGGCAATCATATTAAAATGATACGTCTTCTCTAAATCGGTGTGTTTGTAAAGACTATTCAAAACTTTCTGCGGATGCGCCCCGCTCTTCAAATCAATGGCAATCGCCACTAAACTTTCTTTGTCCGATTCATCTCTTATGTCCCGGATGCCCTCAATTTTTTTATCATGAACTAAATCGGCTATCTTGGATATAAGATCGGCCTTGTTGACAGAATAGGGGATGGAAGAAATATAAATTTGATATTTACCTTCTTTTTCCTCAATAATTTCGGCCTCACCCCTTGTTAAGACTCCGCCCCTCCCCGTGGCATAAGCCTGTTCAATATCTTTCTCTCCAAAAATAAGGCCCCCCGTTGGAAAATCGGGGCCTTTCACAAATTGCATCAATTCTTCCAAGCTAGCCTTTGGTTTATCAATTAAATGAATCGTAGCGCTAATCACTTCAGACAAATTGTGAGGAGGAATATTTGTCGCCATCCCCACGGCAATGCCTATGGTTCCATTCAAAAGAAGTTGTGGAATCGTGGCAGGTAAAACTTTTGGCTCTTTCAGGCGACCATCGTAATTGGGCGCGTAATTAACAGTGTCCTTTTCAATATCTCTCAACATTTCTTCGGCAATTTTGGTCATTCTTGCTTCTGTATAACGATGAGCGGCGGGCCTGTCTCCATCTATTGACCCCCAATTTCCTTGACCATCTATAAGAGGGTATCTCAAAGAAAAATCTTGCGCCATTCGCGCCATCGTATCATAAATAGCCATATCTCCATGAGGATGATACTTGCTCATTGTGTCCCCGACCACCGTGGCCGATTTTTTGAAGCGGGCAGAATGAGTCAGTCCGTCCTCATGCATAACGGACAAAATACGCCTTTGGACTGGCTTTAATCCGTCTCTTACATCAGGTAGAGCTCTGCTGACGATAACGGACATTGCATATTCCAAATACGACTGGCGCATTTCTTCGGAAATACTAACAGAAACAACCCTGCCTTCTATTTTATTTTTATCTTTATTATTCATTTAAAAACAAAGGAAGCGGACAACCACGCAACCGCCACAATGGCAACAAATGCAATCGTCCACATATAGGCCATCTTACGACGATCGCCTTCCGGTTTCGCTCTCGTTTTATCAAGCCAATCTAAAAAATTCATAAATTAAAGCAACACTACCACTTCTCCTTTTTTGTCCAATATGTCTTTCCCGCGGAAAGTAAACCTGTCAACAGGAGCAACTTTACCCTGACCTATTTCTTTCAAAAAATCAGACAAAATTTTGTTGTTATAATTCATCGGTATGATCACTTTGGGTTCAATCTGGTTTATAATCTTGACCATATTCCCAACGCCGGTAACACCCTCCCCGCCAATCGGCGCGAACAAAACATCGATATCACCCAAGGCTTCACTCGTTTCGGCCATTAACTCTTTCTCACCAAAATCACCCAAGTGACACAATTTAACATTTTCTAGGGTTAAAGTATAAACAGTATTGTTAAAAGTCTGAATGCCTCTTATGGTCACTCCCTTGATTTCATATTCCCCGGGTCCATCTATTAAAAAAGCGCCCTTAAGACCACCCGCGTCCGCGTCACTGTGTTCTTCATGATTACGACTTATAAAAACAATGTCTGCTTGAAAACGGGGCGCCTTAATTCCCACCCCCTTGGAGGGAGGATTAAGGGCTAAAACCGTGTCGCCAGACTGTATTTTGAAACAAGAAACACCGTAATATGTGATTACCATATGTTGCCATTTTAGCAGATTATAAGAAAAAATACAGACCCGCCATGTATGCTATTGCAAAATTATTTTATCTCACTATACTCATAATCAATGTTAGCAACAGCAGAAAAGGATCATATAAATATAAAAAAGACGAATACCTCAATGGATTTTCTCGCAAGAATCTTGCCCTTGAACCCGCCAAAAGAAGGAGAACTGGTTGAAGGGAGAGTGCTTCAAAAAAGAGGCGCCATTCTTTTCATTGATATTAATCCTTTCGGCACGGGCATAATTTATGGAAGGGAGTTTAATAATGCTCGTGAAATTATCAGATCTCTCAAGCCCGGCGACATTGTTACAGCCAAAATCACAGAGAGCGAAAACGAAGACGGATATATAGAGTTATCTTTGAAAGAGGCAGGCGAGGAAATAGTTTGGCGCGAGGCCGAAGAAGCGCAAAAAAAGCAGGAGGTATTTTCTCTTCCGGTCATTGACGCTAATAAAGGAGGCCTAATTTTTGATTGGAATGGTTTGCAGGGGTTTCTCCCCGCTTCGCAATTGAAAACGAGCCATTATCCGCGTGTGGAAGGTGGCGACAAAGATAAAATTCTAGACGAACTAAAGAAACTAATCAGCAAAAAATTTACCGTAACAATTATCGGCGCCGACCAAAAAGACAGCAAGCTGATATTTTCTGAAAAAGAAACGGGAACGAACGAATTAAAAAACATTATTTCTAAATACAGAATTGGAGACACTATTGAAGGAGAGGTAACCGGAATTGTAGAGTTTGGAATTTTTATAAAAATGGAAGAAGGATTAGAGGGCTTGGCCCATATATCTGAATTAGATTGGGGACTCGTAGAAAATCCCTCCAAGCTTTTCGAAGTTGGAAACAAAGTAAATGCTCAAATCATTGGCATAAAAGATGACAGAATTTCTCTTTCAGTCAAAGCGCTAAAGTTTAATCCGTGGGAAAGCGCCAAAAACAAATACAAAAAAGACGACATCGTAAAGGGTGTCGTAATAAAATTCAACAAATACGGAACGCTTGTGAGTATAGAGGAAGGGGTAGCCGGACTGGCGCACATATCTGAATTTGAATCAGAGGAAGAAATGAAAAAGAAGCTTGAACTGGGCAAGTCTTATAATTTTAAAATCAGTCTTTTTGAGCCTGAAAAACAGAGGCTTATTTTGACCTACTTAGAATAATTTTTTCTATTTCTGTAGTAATTTTCTTTGAGGTTTCTTTAAGAACATCAAGTTCTTTCGGTTTAAATTTCCCCATCAAAAAATCAAGAACTTTGTCACCTCGAGGTTTTTTAATCTTGCCTCCCGGTGTTGCCGGCGAAATGCCTACACGAATACGAAAAAAATCTTTTGTTTTGACGGCGCGCATTACAGACTCCACACCCTTGTGCCCTGCCGACCCTTTGCCAAAAGAGACTTTCCACTTGCCAAGAGGTATATCTATGTCATCGTGAACCACTACAAGTTTTTCGGCCTGCCTCGCCTTCCTCGAGTCAAGGCGGGCCTTCTTCTTTGACGTTACTATTTTTTTAAGCGAAGTCCCCGACTTGTTCATAAAAGTTTCGGGCAGAAGACATATAACTTTTTCTTTTCCTACGCCCCCCTCTGTTTTAAGCGATATGGTTTTTTTGTCTTTCTCAAAATCGTCAAACTTTTGCGCTTTGCAAAAAAACTCCAACACTATCCGCCCGGTATTATGGCGGGTGTTTTCATATTCCTCCCCCGGATTTCCTAAACCTACTATTGTATACATAATAAACATTATACTAAAATTCTAAAAGATTACCACAGTTCTTAAACAGTTGTATTGACATTCGTAAAACAATATATATACTATGTATATATGGCAACAAAAACATTAATCAACATCCGAACGGATGTAAAATTAAAAAAAGAAGCTCAAGCACTTGCGCAAAAAATTGGGGTGCCATTAAGTTCTGTTATCAACGCCTACCTGCGAGAATTTACTCAAGAACAAAGGATTGATTTCTCTGTTCATCCCACACCAAATATCAGAACCCGCAAAATATTGGATGCGGCAATTCATGATATCAAAAAGAGGAATAAAAAAGCATTTTCTCCTGCTTTCTCCAGTGTGGACAAAGCAATTGACTGGTTAGAAAAATAATTAATTATGGACATCCAGTTTAGCAAAATATTTCGCAAGCAATTCAGGAAACTACCAGCCAAACACAGAAAAATATTCAAAGAAAAACTGACACTATTTAAAAACGACCCCTTTAATCCCCTGTTAAACAACCACTCTTTGCGTGGCGAATATAAACTGTGCCGTAGTGTTAATATCACTGGAAGCATGAGAGCAATTTATGGTTTTGGTTTAGATAAAAACTTAATTATCTTTTTGGCAATAGGAACACATAGTGAATTGTATGAATAAAGGGCATCTAAGCACCCCAAAAAAACCGCTATTCCACAGATTTATTTTAGCACGGAAAAAAGAAAAACGCCCAGGAATCTAAAAGATATCCTGGGTGGCAATCCCCGCAATAAAAAATAGTATGTTTGTCATGGTTTTAATTTGCCATGGTTTCTAAAAGTTCTTCCAAGACAATCGGCAATTCTTTATTTTCCGGTTCCTTATAGGTCTCTATAATATCGCCTATTTTTATCTTTTGTCTTTTTTCGTCAAACAATCTAATCTCAATCTTTTTCTCTCCCCTCTTTATCCTCTCAAAAGGATCCGGAAGTCTATGGTGTTTTATAATAGTCATAAATTTATTTCTATAATAACCACTTTAATTATTCTTTCGCTAGGTCTACACCAATTTTCCAAATATCTTTTTCAAGAAAAGCTTCAATAGTCTGACGATTTGCCTTGTTAATTAAGTTTGGGTGTGAGAGCTTGTTCTCTTTGGCATAATCGGCAAGAGTTATAATATTTTTACCTTCCAAGTACGCGATCCTTTTGTGGTAACTATTTGAAATGGCCTTGCCAACAATTTCTTCCATAACAGAAGTCTCCCTCTTTTGGTCAAACTCTTTAAAAGCATCGTAATATTTTTTTCTATCAATAAATTTAATATTAATAGGAACGTACCCTTCTCTTATCAATAAATAATTATTAATTACACGTCCAATACGCCCGTTCCCATCACAAAAAGGATGAACATGTTCAAAAGTTAAATGTAGTTTTGCTATGCGTTTTATAATATTTTCAGAAACCTTTGCGTTATATTCAGACAACATTTTTTCAAGTCTTTCTAAAACCTCTTGAGATTTAGGAGCAATATAGCTTCCAACTCGAACATGCTCATCATCTTTGCGAAATCTACCCGCAATGTCATCACAAATATTTGATAGAAGCATTTTATGTAATACCAAAATAACATCAAGAGAAAGCTCTTGTTCTTTTGCTCTTTTATCAATATAAGAAACTACTCGCGCCAAATTTTTCGTTTCAAACATTTCTCTTTCGGTAATATATCTGTCTAAATCAATTTGAAGTAATATTTTTTCGGTTTCTTCAAGGGTAACTGTACTATTTTCAATTGCATTTGAATTATATACTTGTTCTGGAATTTCAGCTTCGCTAATAATTTTTAAAAGTGACTCTTTGCCAATAGAAGCCTTGTAATAACGCTCTCTTAATTCGTCTATTTTATTAAAAATATTTAATGTTTTTACCATACTAATATTATAGTCATTTTCACGGTTTTGTCAACATAATCGTGAAAATAGACTAAAAATAGTACTTTTTCACTGTTTTGGGCTACAATCCACTCTCAAACACCTTTTTAATTATATTGCTTTTTCTCCCACTTAACTTGTTTACCATAATGCTCAAAATCACTAGTGACCCACTCTTTTTCCGTAAAATTTTTTATGGCTTGATCTTCTTCTTTAACTTCTTTTATTTCCAAAATTACTAAATTGCCCTGTCGGTTCCTGCCAGCCAAATCTAATTCCTCGGCCTTTTTTCGCGCGGAGTCGCGAAAAAAACACCCCCTATACTTTCCCGTAAACTTTTAAAATCAGCTGTTCCGGCATGATAATTTTATTTTATTACAACATCCTTATATTCTCAAGTTTGTAAGGGTGTTACTGTGCTTGTTGGAAAGATTTTAAAAAACGGACAAATTTTTTGCCGTAAGGCGACAAGGCATGTTCCACGAATTTACCTCGATATTTTTTGTTGAGCAAACCCGCCTGATAAAGCCGTCGTGTATGCTCGCCGATGGTCTTGCCGTTGGCTTTAAGCGTTTCAACAATTTCATCCAGGGTTATCCCCTCCTGTTCCCCAACCAGAAGCAGTATTTCAATGCGGTAATGATTTGCCATACCTTTCAAATGACGTTCCATTTGTCTGGCTGTTTTCACTTTTCCCATCTTTTTATTATACACAACATCCCAACATTCTCAAGTTTGTTGGGATGTTTATAAATTTATTTTTGCTAATTTTTAACCCCCCAACAATTTTTATTTCCGCCGCTGTGAAATTTTAGAATTTATTCAATTTTATCTGACTTTTGCAGGTTGTGCTTCATGCACAGTAAACGGACGTTTTTTGCGGTTAAACTAGTACCACCCTTTGCAAAAGGTAGATCGTGGTCAAAGTGTAAGTTTTTGGTTTCGCCGCACTTTACACACTTACCCTCATCTCGATCAAAAACAATTCTTTTAATCTTGAAGGGTATTCGTCGTGAAAATTCAGAATCTTTAGATATTTTTTCCCACCGTCTTTCCTTTAGCCATACTTTTAGTCGTTTAAAAAAATAATCAAGCAAAAACCTAAATGCAACAATACCAATCAAGGCAAACCATAACACCCACCTTGATTTAAACACATCCCAAATGTGTGACCAATCAAGCACAATCATATCAATTTCAGCCATAGGTTAATTTTACACCAATCCCAAAAACAAAAACACTCCGTACAATACGGAGTGTTTTTGTGGAAAATGTGCCGTGGATCGCTATCACTGTGTGCCACTCTGAATAAATCGGTTCCGAATGTCGCTTCGAACAGTGATGCTCTAACTACTTGGTCACTTTTTCCAAGAACCAACTGCACGCAAGCCAAACTAGCTTGTGTGGCATGCTTCTGAACAATGAATACACCCATCTGCCGTACTGTAGTATTTCTTAGCCTCTCTCACTGCTCCCACACAAGACACAAATTCTCCAAGATATTTTTTTCTCTGTACTAATGTCAACCAATAACATCCATCTTTGTGCACCTCGTGATCGCCATTAGATTGTTCATTTTCATTTACGTAATAACGCGCCATAATGATAGTTTAATTAAGTACCAATAATCGACCTTTGACCCCCACATCACTCCCAAAACAAGGAATCGCCAAAACTGTGGATAACTCTATTTGCTATCTTAGCAAATTTTCTATATTATGTAAATAAGTATATAGAAAGAAATTAGAAAATCAAATCTTTTTAAAAATATGTTAACTAAAAATCAAAAGGAGGTTTTGGATTTTATAAAAACCTACATAAAAAATAAAGGCTATGCCCCCTCTCTTGAAGAGATAAAGGGAAAATTTAAACTCGCTTCTGTTTCAACTGCTCATTATTATGTATCCAAACTTCAAGAACTTGGTTTGTTAGAAAAAAAACCAAACCAACCTCGCTCAATCGGAATTACTATTGGAGAAAAAAACTTAATTGATTTTTTAAACAAAAAAGAAGAGGCGGGATCAATTGCTATTCCAATTGTTGGCTCGGCAAATTGTGGCGATGCTACAATTTTGGCGGAAGAAAATGTTGAGGGGTATTTAAAAGTACCAAAAAACAAAATCAGAAAACAAAAAAATATTTTTGCGCTTCGTGCTTCGGGAGATTCATTAAACAAAGCAAACATAAACGGCAAGAATATTAAGGATGGTGATTTTGCGATTGTTGATTACAAAAACAGAACACCCGAAAACGGCGATTATGTATTGTCGATAATTGATGGCTGTGCGAATTTGAAAAAATTTGAAATTGACAAAAAAACAAAACAACAAATGCTAGTTTCAAAATCAACAAACCCAAAGCATAAACCAATTTATCTATCCAGTGAAGATAATTTTATGGTGAATGGAAAAATAATTGCTGTTATTAAAAAGTAAACAGCCCTTCCCAGAACTGTTTTAATTTTTTATAATATATATACATGCAAAGTGAACTCAAAAAAAATCCTTTGACATACATTAGTCTTTTTAGTAGTGCCGGAGTGGGTTGTTATAGTTTCAAATTAGAAGATTTTGAATGTATTGCTAGTGTAGAAATAATTAAAAGAAGATTAAACATTCAAAAGCACAATGACAAATGCCGTTATGAATCCGGCTATATTGCGGATGACATAACAAAAAAAGAAACACAGCAAAAAATAAAAGATGAAATATCTTTTTGGAATAAAAATCACAAAATTAAAGAAGTAGATGTTTTAATTGCGACACCACCTTGCCAAGGAATGTCTGTTGCAAATCATAAAAAAGGAAATGAACTTATAAGAAATTCCCTTGTTGTCGAATCTATAAAATTGGTTGATGAAATAAAACCAAAATTTTTTGTGTTTGAAAACGTGCGAGCTTTTTTGAATAGTGTTTGCACAGATGTTGATTTAGAAAATAAAAAAATTAGAGAAGCAATAGAGTTAAATTTAGGTGGAAAATACAACATCCATTATCAAATTATAAATTTTAAGGATTATGGAAACCCATCAAGCAGAACAAGGACTCTTGTTTTGGGTGTTCGCAAGGATTTAAAAGAAATAACCCCTTTAGATT
>JAHISW010000073.1 GCA_018817995.1 Patescibacteria group bacterium
ACACGGTTCAGGCCTACCCCAAACCGTGCCCACGAACCAGTGCGGAGCACGGTTCGGGACTCTGGTTTGGGGTGCGGGTAGGGGGAATCGAACTCCCGTCTACGCCTTGGAAGGGCGTCATTCTACCACTAAACTATACCCGCTTTTTAAACAATGTGCATAAACTGTGAATAACTGGTTAATAATTGTGAATAATGTCTGATATAAATGTCCGATACAAGTCGGAGTGGAGAGATTTGAACTCTCGATCTCCTGTTCCCAAAACAGGCGCCCTAAGCCACTAGGCCACACTCCGTCAGTTACACATGAAACTTACAAAATCACATTTTCCAACACTCTAATTTTACTATTCTTCGTAAAAAAATCAAAATAAACCGCCACCACATCCACTACAAATTCTGTTTCATATGAAACCCTTTTTTCAGCCAAGTATGTGTTTATTGCCCTTGTTAATTTCTTTCTTTTAGAGAAATTTACATTTTCCTCTGGTATGTAATTATCAAAATCAGTTTCATATGAAACAGTCTTGACTTCTACGAAATGTAATAGGCCTTTTTTAATTGCGATTATATCAATCTCTCCCCACTTCTTTCTATAATTTCTCTCCAAAATCTTAAATCCTTGTTTCACGAGATGTTTCACAGCAATATCTTCTCCAATTTTTCCCACTTCATTATGTCTAGCCATGGAAGAGTTTCATATGAAACATCACCGACTTGGTTCTACTCCTTTTCCTGTAACTTTTCCTTTTTCTGTTGCTTGGGCAATGGATTCACCGCTTCTTGAGCGAATATCTAACTTCCAACCGGTTAATTTTGCCGCCAATCGCACATTTTGACCCCTTTTTCCTATTGCTAAAGAAACCTGATCTTCTTCAACCGTTACAATCGCAGATTTTCCTTTTTGTTTTATTTCCACTTCTATAACTTTGGCAGGGGAGAGAGCATTGGCTATAAACGTCTCCGCATCGTCGGACCATTCCATAATATCGATTTTTTCACCACCCAGCTCTGATATAACCGTACCTACCCGAACTCCCTTTTGCCCTACGCAAGAACCAACAGGGTCAATCTCCTCCTTATTTGACATAACGGCAATTTTAGATCTTGAGCCAGCCTCCCTCGCAGTGCTTTTTATTTCAATAGCTCCACTTGTTATTTCTGGCACCTCCATCTCAAAAAGCTTTGTCAAAAATCGCGGATGGGACCTTGAAAGGTATATATTTATACCTCTTGGCGCTTGTTCAACCAAGAAAATAAGAGCTTTTATCCTTTCTCCTATACGATATCTCTCTCCCCAAACTTGCTCTTCTCGCGGTAAAACAGCCGTAGCTCTTCCAAGATCAAGAAAAATATTACCCCCTTCAATTCTTTGTATTATTCCACTTGCCACTTCTCCCTCTTTATCCTTGAACTCATCATAAATAGACGCCCTCTCGGCCTCTCTTATTCTTTGAATGATGACCTGTTTACCTGTTTGAGCGGCTATACGACCATAATCTTCCTTAGTTTCCAAAGAAAAGACCATCTCTTCTTCTGGTTTTACGTCTTTTTTGATTTTTCTTGCTTCATCAAGCATTATGTGCCTTTCCGGGTTAAACCTTATTTTCTTGATTTCTCCTTCTTCTGTATTTTGAGAAACTTCCAATTCGTCTGTGGCGCCTTCCTCGCCTTCTTCTGTCTCGGGTTTTACCATTGTTTCATCCAAAACTATCTTTATTTGAAAGAATTCGGTAGTTCCCGTTTTTAAATTAAATTTTGCCCTTACAATCTGACCTTTCTTGCCATAATCTTTTTTGTAGGCAGCCGCCAGGGCGTCCTCTATTGTTTCAATTATTTTTTCCTTGGGAACACCTCTTTCTGTCTCCAACTGCTCCAGTGTTGATTTTAACGCTTTTAAATCCATCATAAAAATAGAACTTTATCTTGTAAAATATTTAAAGCCCGTTTCAACGACGGACCTTATCTTCCAGTATAAATTGTTTTTAGGCGTTGTCAACCACCCATTTTACGCAACTCTTCCGACGCAACTGTCTTGTCATCCCATTCAATTTTGGTCCCGTTTGGTCCCATGATATAAGGGTCGGTCCCTTTGCCTGTAATAATAACAACGTCATTCAAGCGCGCCATTTTTAGAGCCTCGCGAATCGCCTCCCTTCTGTCGGGAATGATTTTGTACTTAAAAGGGGACTTGATGCCCTTGGCGATGTCCTTGATAATAGACATCGGCTTCTCGTCGTAAGGATCTTCATTTGTTAAAATAACTTCTTCGCAATTGGTTGCGGCAATCGCGCCCATTTCCGGTCTTTTCCATTTGTCGCGACCCCCACCAGCGGCGCCCAACACACAAATCTTCCTACAACCCCCAAAAGAACCGTAGACTTCCTTTAGAGACTCCGTAGTATGAGCATAATCAATCACAACCTTAAAACTTTTACCTTTTTCAATAATCTCCATTCTGCCCGGAATGCCACGAAAACTCCAAAAGGCCTCTTTTATTGTTTCCCACTTTATGTTTTGAGATCTGGCAAAAGAAATAGCCGCCAGAATGTTGTATAAATTAAACTTGCCCAATAATTTTGACCTCATTTCAACGCCGTCAACAACAAACTCTATTCCGTCACTTTGAAGTTTATAACTATCGACAAATATCTTTTTTTCATCTGGCACACTTTCACTATCAACCCCATAAAACCACTCCTCGTCGACACTAAAACCCGAAAAATAACTGGCGTTCTCATCATCACTGTTAATAATAGCTGTCCTTTTCTTTTTCTTTGATTTTTCCAAAGAAACAAATAGCGCCATTTTTGCTTTTCTGTATTTTTCAAAAGAACCATGGGATTCAATGTGTTCCGGAGACAGATTTGTAAAAATCATGGTGTCAATGTTTATGAACTTATGCCGAAATTGCGCGACACCCTGAGAGGTCATTTCCATAAGAATAACCTGGCATTTTCTTTTCACTGCGCTTCTTAAAAATTTCTGGAGAAAAAATCTACCCGGCATTGTCATCTTCAGATTGTTTCTACAAGAACTTTCTCCAATCTTAAAACGCAAAGTAGAAACCAGCGCTGTTTTATACCCCGCCTTTTCCAAAATACAATTGATAATTTCCAAAACACTTGTTTTGCCTTTTGTTCCTGTTACTCCAACAACAAAAATTTTTCGCGACGGAAAACCGTAAACAAGAGCGGACAAAAAAACCGCCAAATAATGATAAGTAGGGGACAGTTTCTTAAAAAGCCATAGAGGAATTAATTTACGAACGATGTTCAACATTTTTTAACGCTTTTTTAATTATATTTTCCACACCCGTTATATCTTCCGGTAGTTTCCGAAGGGCATCTCTGCTTTCTCTAAGAGAATACCCCAGAGATCTCAACGCTTCCAGCGCCTCTTCCTCTTCCTTAAATGACTGCTGGTCATGCTCTGTACCGATAGCGCCTAACTTATCCCTCAATTCAATCACAATTTTTTCAGCCAATCTTTGCCCTATGCCGGAGACCTTTGTTAAATAAGACTTTTCTCCCGAGGCTATGGCTCTTCGCAAAATATCAAGTGGCGCCACGTCCAAAACATACAAGGCAATCTTCGGGCCTATCCCTGAAATTTGAATAAGCCGTTCAAAAAATTCCAGCTCCGCGTAATTCAAAAAACCGTATATGTCCATTGCATTTTCCCGAACATGCAGATGAGTCCAGAACAAAACTTTTCCTTTGTTGGAAGAAACTTTCTTTAATGTACCAAAAGAAACAAAAACGCGGTGGCCAACACCGTTAACATCAAGAACCACAAATTTCTCCGTTTTGAATTTAATTATACCTTCCAACTGAATTATCATACTATCATCCTACATCATATTGCATTTTCTCTCAATTTTGGTAAAGTAGGGAGTATGAATATGGCGACCATAGGCATACCAAAAAAAATAGAAAAGAAATTAAAGAATGTTTCACAAAAACTTGGTATTTCACAGGAAGATTTTTTGCTAAACGCGACTCTTTATTATTTCAAAAATCTGAAAGAAGAACTCAATTTGAAAGAAGAATTAAGCTTGTGGGAAAAAACCAGCAATAAAGATCTGCTGAAACTGGAAAATGGTTTATGAAAAAAGGGGACATTTGTATTGTAAAACTAGATGTCGGAGCAGGTCGCGAACAATTTGGCGAAAGACCTGCTATTTTAATTTCTGACACAAAAACAAAAGTTGCTGTCGTCATTCCTTTGACCGCAAACATAGAGGCGTTGAGGTTTTCTCATGTTTTAATTATTTTACCGGACAAAAAGAACAATCTTAAACAAGAATCAGTTGCTTTGGTTTTTCACATTAGAGCAGTGGATAAATCCAGAATTGTAAAAATAATCGGGAAGATAGACTTAAAATCGCAAAAGAGAATAGACAAAACCCTCAAAGAAATGCTGGGGTTATAAAACATTGCAATTTCTCTGAACAATCACACATTTGGGGTTATAGCATGGAATGTGTGATTGTTTCAGACCCTTGCAAAAAAGAAACACTTATTGTAATATGTCAAGAATTCGATGTGTTTCGTTGACAATCAAAAAAGTCCGCCCGAGGCGGACAAGAAAGAGGTAAACAGAAATGCGACAAACCAGTAAATTATCTTTTTGTGTTATTTGTTCTTTGCTTATATTTTTCTGTTCCGATATTGTTTTTGCTGGTGATTTTAAAATCCCCAGAATTCCGAGAAATACCATGGCTCTTTTAAACGACAGGGGAGAGATTGAAAAAATGTACGGAGTTCCCGAATCAAAAGATAAAATAATCCCCACAGAAACCAAAGAAGAAGACCCCGAAGCCATCAAAGTGTGGATGAAAATGTGCAATGAGATGGCAGGAAAGTATAAAAATTCCTACGAATTCTCAAAAATGGAAATGGATACATTAAATGAGGGTGAGGAGAAATATTTTGAGGAACAAGAAAAAAAATTCATTGAGGTTGCCAACAATTTCCCATCTGTGGCCATCCAAATCCTGACTTACCCGTGGCGCGAAAAGGGCTTGTTCCAACGTTATTACAGTGTAAACATTCAAAAAAAATTAACACTTATAAAATTACTGGAACACGGTATGGGCAAAATGTTGAAATATCTTTCGGGCGACGCGAGTTTCTTTGGTAGTCGGCTATTTTTTTTGTTATCTGGAAATGACGATGAAAATGCTGAATTGATGGCAAAAACTCTGTTTGACATTGAAAATTTTGATAATGTCAACGGCACAAATTATTTTTTGGAGGCATTCAGTTATTTTTATTACAGCTTTTACGATATCATTCACGAACCGGAAAATCCAAGCTGCGAGCCGGAAAGAGTCAGGCGTTTTTGTAAAACCGTTTTGGAAATTAAAGGCGCTGATTGGGTAAACGAAAAACTAAAAAAAGCGACTTTGCGGGAGGTAAGAGAAAATATGGACCGTGTTTTTTATTATTTGAACAATGCAAATGACGCCTATTCTCCCGAATTGGTATTACAGGAAGCAAAATCATATTTTTCAGAAGAAATTTTAGTATATCTCACAGAAGACAATATTGAAAACGCCCGCCTTGAGCAGATTGAGAAAATGGAAAAGGAGGGGACATTGGAAAAATTTTTGAAAAGGCAAAATGATTAAAATAAGTAGACCCCGCAGACTGTTTGCCTGCGGGGTTTTTATATTAAGGATTGCATTTTCTCTCAATTTTGGTAGAGTAGGGAATATGCCAATAACAAAATCAACAAAAAAGGCGCTGAGACAGTCAATCACGCGCCAAAAAAGAAACATCAAAAGAAAAGGTGCAATAAAAGACATCACAAAAAAAATAAAAAAACTTCTTGCCGGCAACAAAAAAGAAGAAGCTTTGGGTTTGATTCCGAAAGCTTACAAGGCGATAGACAAAGCAACAAAAAGAAATGTGTTGAAAAAAAACACCGCCAATCGCAGAAAATCTCTGTTGGCCAGAATAACTAAAAAATAGTGAGGGAGGATTATATCCTCAAAATAAATTTTTCTAAACCAATCAAAAGGTCCGACTTTCCTTGGCGATTTTTGTGGTATAGATCAACCAAATCGGCAAAGCGCCCGTCTAACTCCTCTTCCTTAAACAAAGGGCTCGCTTTTTGAGCCTTCTTAAAAACAAAAGGATGCAGACCAGAACCATACCCCTTTTTGACGATAGATAAAACTTTAATCTGCCACACTATTTTCCAAAAAATATCCTCGACAGAGACCCCCTCAAGAAGTTCTTCCTGATACGAAAGCCATGCGGTATTCCTCTTTCTTAAAGCAACACTATCCGCCACACGAAAAGCATTTGTCTTTGAACAATTCATTTAAGAAGACTAGGACTCTTTTAGAATGTCTCTCACTTTCTGAATAATCTCGCCAGGCGTGAAATTCGCCTTAATCAAATAATCAACGGCCCCCGCCGACATTGCTCTATCAACATCTTCTCTCTGACCCAAATTGCTCAAAACAACAACGGGTATGTCTTTCGTAGAATCTTCTTTTTTCAAACGATCAAGAATTTCATAACCATCTATGCCGGGCAGAATTAAGTCAAGCAATATGATTTGCGGTTTGTTCTTTGTTATTGATTTGAAGGCCTCACCGGCGTCAATCGCGGACTGCACAATAAACCCTTCCCTGTTTAGTTTTTGCGCAATCACCCCCCTTAAAAACCCATCATCTTCAACAACTAACACGCTCGCGCCTTTTGAAGCAACGCTTTTTTTGGAATCAGATTCTTTTTTTGTATATTCCTCTTCTTTGGGTACGTCCTGTTTTTCCGACACAGGAAGAAAACCTTTCCCTATGGTTTTTTCCACCTTTCCTACCACTTCGTCCGGGCTAAAATCCGCCTTTATCAAATAATCTTTCACTCCCAATTTTAAAGCTCTCTCAATTTCAACCGGCTGTCCCGAATTGGAAATAATAATAATGGGGATTTTACTTCCGTCTTCGTTTAATTCTTCCAAAACTTCAAAACCATTTTTTTTGGGAAGCAGTATGTCCAAAAGAATAAGGTCCAATTTTTCTTCCTTGACCATTTCAAGACCTTTTTCCCCATCTTCCGCCCATAACACATCATAACCTTTGCTTTTAAGCTTGGATTTTATCGCCATAAGCAACGGCTTTTCGTCCTCCACAATTAATATTCTTTTTTTGTTTTCGTCCGTTTTCATGATATTTTTATTTTATCTTATTATTTGTTTTTTGGCAAAGTAAAATAAAAAGAACTGCCTTTTCCTTCTGTAGATTCAAACCAAATCCTGCCTCCATGTTTCTCCACAATGTTCTTGCATAAATATAGCCCCAATCCGGTTCCTTCTGTCTGCATTCTAACAACATTATTGCCACGGAAGAACTTGGAAAAAACCCTGTCTTTCTGGTCTTCGGGGACTCCCGCACCCGTATCTTTAATCGTCACTCCCAAAAACCCCTCTCTCTCCTCAACAGAAACAGTCACCTTACCACCCACGGGGGTATATCTTATAGCATTGTCCATAAGATTTGACAAAACCATATCTATTCTTTCTCTGTCAAATTTGAAAAAAAGAGGAGTAGGGGAGGGAACATACTCCAACTTAACATTTCTTACGCTTAACTGCTGTTCAAAAGAGTCAACCACCCCTCTTATAACTTTATCCAAATCATACATAGACACCTTCAAGCCGAATTTACCCTCCTCAACACGACTGACATTCAATAAATCATTCACCAAATGAATCATTCTCTCATTTGCGGTATACCCTTTTGATAAAAAATCATGCTGTTTGGTGGAAATTTTACCAACGTCGCCATTCAGTGTCATTTTTAATATCCACTTAACAGACGAGAGGGGAGTTCTTAGTTGATGGGCGGCTATTGAAATAAACTCTGTTTTCATCTTGCCCACAAACTCCTCTCTTTCCCTTTGTTCTTTCAATCTCAAAACCATTTCATTAAAAGCCATAGCTAATTCACCAAGCTCATCTTTTGATTTTATTCTGAATCTGATGTTGTAATTGCCAACGGAAACCTGTTTGACGCCTTTAACCAAGGAGGAGAGGGGTCTGGTAATTCCATACGCAACCAATGAGCTGGCAAACACAATGAGAATTACCAAAAGAAATAAAATCAGGAATATCTGCATTAAAATATTCTGTTTCAGCTGCGCCGCTTCCGGGTTCGCAAAAACACTTTCGCCCCCCAAGCTAACTAAAAAGCCCTGATATGTGGAGATGGTTAAAAAAGCCGAGAAAGCCACGGGAATCAAGGACAAAAATATCAAAATTACTAAAATTTTTCTAAAAATGACGCCCTGAGGTCTAAACAAATTACTCATATATCAAGTGGTTAAATCTTCCAAAAAATGCTCCTCTCTAAGGTGTTGAAAATAAAATGTTAAGTAAGCCATTAAAAAAACCGCCGCATCAATTAAGCGAAAAAAAACCAATCCCCAGTTGGCAATAAGACCTTGTTCATCAAAAATACCGATCGCTAAATAAACAACAATAACTAAGCTGTAGAAAAAACTGTAAGGATTTGTGACTTTTTTTGATACTATCCATCTTACAACCCTTGAAACGGAATCAAAAACAACGGCAAAAAGAAGGGGGGCAAGCATACAAACAAAAATAGCAAAAGCATATTCGTTCGGCTGAAACTTGCTTGCAAAATAAGTAACTTCGCCCTCCACGATACCATATTTAATAAAAGAAAGCATCGCCAAAATTACGGCAAAAATATACACGGCGGTTATGTATGTCGCAAGACCTCTCTTGTAAAACATTTTACGGGTCAAGTAATAAGCCAATACGGGACCGGTGCAAAAAACAAAAAACTGGTCCACGATAAAAAACACGCGCTGTAACATTTCGTACCCCAACCAACTGGCAAAAAGCTCAAGAGCCACGAAAAACCACACGACGCCCGTGACTACTAGAAAATAAGAATAGGCGGTCAAATTTTCGTCCTCTTTCTTTTTTCGTTTGAAAATAAAAAGCCCCGAGACAAGAGCGCTGGTGGAAACCAAAAGAGAAACTAGACCAGTAAAGAGCATTCCTGTGTTATGCATCATTTTATGTTACCCCAATTATCGCCAATAAGAACATCCACCAAGATGGGCGCGTCAAGCGAATCCTCTTTTTCCATTTCCTCCTTTATGGAGCGCGTCGCCTTTTTTATTATATCATCTTTCACTTCAAAAAGAAGTTCGTCGTGCACCTGAAGTATCATTTTTACCGATTTTGGAAACTTCTTCTTTATTAATTCATCTACTCTTACCATCGCGATTTTCATAATATCGGCGGCCGTCCCCTGTATCGGCGCATTAATGGCCATACGTTCAGCCTCTTTGCGAATAAAAATTATTGGCGACTTAATCTCCGGAAGGTATCTTCGCCTGCCAAAAAGCGTTTCCGCAAAGCCGTTCTCTCTGACTTTTTCTTTTGTATCCTCCATGTATTTTCCCATTCCTGAAAAATCACTAAAATATTCATTATAAAAAGTTTCCGCTTCCTCCTTGGAACATTCCAAATTTTTTTTCAAACTATTAATCCCCATGCCATAAATGATGCCAAAATTAATGATTTTTGCCCTACGCCTCATCTCCCTGTCAACTTTTTCAAAAGGGACATTAAAAACTTCAGACGCAACTTTGGTATGAATATCGTCGCCTCTCAAAAACGCTTCTTTTAATTTTTTATCGCCACTCAATGAAGCCGCCACCCTTAATTCAATCTGCGAATAGTCAAAAGAAACAATTTTCCATCCCTTCGGAGCAACAAAAGCGCAACGCACCACTTTACCAAGGCTTGTTCTCGTCGGAATATTTTGCATATTTGGTTCCGAAGAAGAAAGCCTCCCTGTAACCGTGCCCGTCTGATTAAAAACTGTGTGAATTTTACTTTCCGCATCTGTCAGATTGGGTAAATTGTCTATATATGTTGACGTTAGTTTAGCAAGTTCCCTGTGTAAAAAAATCTCTTTGACAATTGGGTGAGCCTCTTTGATTTTCTCTAATTCCGAGAATCGTGTAGACAACGTTCCCTGCCCTGTTCGCCTCACCCCTTTGGAAGAAATGCCCATTTTCTGAAAAAGAACTTCTGATAATTGTTTGGGTGAATTGATGTTAAATTCTTCGCCGGCAAGTTTCCAAATGTCGCTCTGAATTTTCTCAAGTTTTTTGTGATACTCAACAGAAAGTTTCTTGAGATAAGGTATATCCAGCAAAAAACCTTTTTCGCTCATCTCCGAAAGTATTCTAATCAAAGGCATTTCTATATTCAAAAATAAATTTTCAAGGTTATCTTTTTTTATTGCCTGCCATAATATTTTTTTTACATCCTCAATAGAATCAGTCTTTGTAAAATTGAAAATATCGTCAAGAGAAGGATTAACTCTACGCGAGTCCAATAGCCAAAAAGCTACCTTTAATTCTTCTTTTTGCTCTTCAGACAATAACCCCTCTCCGGTATCGGTCTTCCTCTTGGGACCCGTTACTTCAGAGGGAAGTCGCGCCAAAAGACTTCTAAAGCCATTTTCCTGAAAAAAGTTTTTTATTTTTTCCGCATCAAAATCTAACAACCATGCGGAACCGGAAAAAGAAAAAGATATGGGAACATCCCCTCTGGTTTCGGCCAATTCTTTGCTAAAAAAAGCTTCTTCTTTATTTTCTTTTAAAAGATTAATAATCCTTGGTGTGATTCCCGCTTTTTTGAAAGATTCTTCGTCTTTTGAAAGTTTTTTATAGATATTATCAAGAGAACCAAAATTTTGAATCAAAATTTCAGCCGTCTTTTCTCCAATGCCAGGAATTCCAATTATATTATCGGAAGGATCTCCCCGTAGACCCTTAAAATCAGGAAGCATTTTAGGAGAGAAACCAAATCTTTTTTTAACCGCCTCGGTGTCATACAAAACAGCTTCTTTGATGCCTTTTTTCATGGCGTAAACACCAACTCCAGATTGAACCAATTGGAGCGTATCAAGGTCGCCGGTAACTATAATCGTTTTCAATTCTTTTTCTTTCTTAACTTGTGCAACAATAGTTGCAAGGACATCGTCCGCCTCAAAACCCGCCTTTTCATAAATAGGAACACCGAAGAAACCAAGAATTTCTTTTGATTTTCCAATTTGGGGAATCAGTTCTCTATCCATTTTGGGTCTTTGCGCTTTGTATTTTTCGTAGGCAATATGCCTAAAGGTCGGTTCCGGCAAATCATAACAGGCCACAAGATAATCCGGCTTAAGTTCGCTGATTATCTTCAGAAACATAGAAAGAAAACCGTACAAAGCGCCCGTCGGCTCTCCTGTGGGAGATGTGAAACTTGGTAAGGCATGAAAGGCGCGATGCAAAATAGCATGCGCGTCAAGCAAAACTAGAACTTTTTCCTTTTTGGAGGGCATCATTCAATTATACCCCCTCGGGAGATTACCTCCAAGAAATTTTGTAGTAGAGAAAAAGAATAGAAAAGAAAAAGAAGACAAAGATAAAAAGTAATGTGTTAAAAAGCCATCCCCATTCATCGCGAAAAGACATACCAACAGAAGCGACAAGACTATCCGCTTCATTAGGGATAATGGTGGAAGGGTTTATGATTACGGTTGTTTTATTCGCATCCTTTGCAACTCCTCCCAGTTCGGTTGTGAAAACATTATAAGCAACAATATTTTTGCTGG
>JAHISW010000074.1 GCA_018817995.1 Patescibacteria group bacterium
GCCCGCCCTGCGGGCGTTGAAGCAAGCGGGCAAAAAGGAAGGGGGTTGGGGGGAAGGAATTTTTGCCCGCTTGCGCTTTCCGCGCCGAAGGCGCGGTTGGAGCGGGAGCGTTTCCGCCATTCCGCCAAAAGCGGAATATCAAAACAGAAAAATTTTCTTTTCCTTAATTGAAAAAAATTTTGGGGGCGCGCGATTAAAAAAATGTAGAGAAAATTTTTCTGTTTTGCTCGCCGAAGCGAAGCGGAGGCGGGCGGAAATGCTGGGCGGGATTTACTCCAAATCCGCAAGCGGATTTTCTTTAAAAAAAGTTCGGATTTCGTTCAGAATACGGAGCCAGATTGCAGAAAGTTCATCATAATTGCTAACGCCTTGCGAGGCGTTGTTTGGTTTTACCAAGTCACCAAAGGGTTCTTTGTAGTTCCACTCCAATTGTCCATTGCTTAAAAACAAGTTCCAACCAAGGTCTTTTATTAGATTTCCTTTTTCTTCCGGCGTTCCATGAGAAAAGGCAAAATAGGCGAGGTTAGCCAATTTAAAGTACCCCTCAACTCGTTCCAACCAGTGGTTTGTTGCTTCCGCCGAATCCTTTACTTTTTCGCCAAGATCGGCTTTTTTGGCAACCAATGGAGTTTTGGCTTCTAAATACTCCACCTCTGTTAGCTCTTGATTTATTCTCATATCCAAAAGACCTTTAAGCCTAAGCTCTGTTTCTTTTAGCTCCTCGTGCCATTTTTGTCTTAACACCAACTCACAGTCCAATTCTTCCTTGTGTTTCTTTTTTACAAGTTCCAAGCATACGGATAAAACTTCATCGGTAATAGAAATTGCATGTACTTTTTCCGCAATCTGCAACTCCAAATCGTTTTCTTTTATCCAAGGCTCAACACACTCTTCTTTTCTTTTTGTGCAGTGGTAATAGGTATAACTAGCGGTTCTTTTGGTTCTGGGGTATGTTTTAACCTTAGTTGTTGCTGTAATAGAACATCCACAGGATTTGCATTTAATAAGCCCTTTATAAGCTTGTGTCCAGTGGTTTTGTATTGGTTTGGATCTAGAATTAAGGGCAATGTGTACCTTATCAAAGAGAGATTTTTGGATTAGTGGAGGGTAGCTTCCTTGGTGTTCCTGTCCTTTAATTATCATAACACCATGGTAAAAGTGGTTTGTTAAGATCCCATAAATACAGCTTTTTCTAAGTTGCTTTCCAGTTTTTGTCCGCAGTCCCCACTCGTTAGCCATAGCACAAAGCTTAGATTGGCTATATTTGGCAGTTGACGCTTCCTCAAAAAGCCTTGCGATCAAACTACCGTTTATTGGATCAATTTCTATGCGAGCTAGAAGCCTTCCCAAATCGTCAAGCAATCGTTGCCTTATTCTATCGTAACCTTTACCAGCTATTTTGCCGTTTTCATCTATGTTTAAGTACCCAAGAGGAACCCACCCCGGCCATCTCCCCTGCAACAATGTTGTTTTTATTCCTCTTTTGGTGTTTTCCGAAAGATCGTCCACAAACTTTTTAGCCATGCCGAACTCCAACTGCATCCAAAATTTATCATCGCCAGTATTGTGATAAATTCTTCCCGGAGTAACAATTTCCAAAACCAAGCCGTCATCAATAAGCTGAATTAAATTTCCACCATCGCGAGCATTTCTAGCAAGACGATCTAGTTTCCAACAAAAAACCCCTTGAGCGTCTCCGTTTTCTAGCATTGTTACCATTTCGTTAAAAATCGCCCGCCCGGGTTTTTTAGCAGATTTTTGTTCGGTAAAAATCTTGGCTAAATCAAGACCAAGTCTTTTTGCTATTTCTCGACACTCTCGGATCTGAGATTCAATGCTTAAAACCTGTCTATCCTCTCGATCACTAGATTTTCTACAATATGCTACATATTTCATAACAAGATTTAAAGAAATACTCCTAATTTCTTTTTCGCCAGTGGCAAAAAGCGTTATACAGAAACACGAGCTTGCTCGTGGGAATTTATAATAATTAATGGCCACTCTGGTGTTGATCAACTGGAATCGCTTCTGGTTGTCCAAAGTGGCCACTAAAAAAGCGGTTCCATTATTAGGTTGATCAACAGATCCATTTTACCTCTACCATAAACTTTTGCAATCTTTTAGATGCTCTTTATTATAAATAAGTGGGACAAGAGCTTCAGATCGTCCTATTTTATTTAAAATCCGCCTATACTTTTTTGTTGGTTTTCCAGCGTAATAATGCCTCTTTAATTTTTCCTTCTCCTCGCTTGCCGAATCCACTAGATCTATATATTTAAATATCGCATATTTTTTGCTTTCTCTTCTTGATCGGTAGGTGATGTTGTGGCAATGCCTACAACCAAGCCAACTCCCATCCAAGTAAAGCTTTGCAACCCGCCTATTACAAGAAATACCCCTACACGAAAGCGGACAAACAAACCAGTATCTAAAACCGCCAAAGTGGCACGGTGTTTTTACAAGCCTCGCTTTGTAGTCAAAGTTGGTTTTTTCCCCATCTCGATCCGTTTCCGTATAAATAAATTGAACATACTCACCAAATTCACCAGCAGAAACTCGCATATCTATGCTATTCGGATTCCCTGACGAATAATTTGTCCACTTCAATGTACAAACCGCGTATTGACCAGTTTTTAGGAACCCTTTTTTCCTAAGATCGTAAACATCCGTTTTTACTAAGCTTTCAGATTCAGTTTTATATGCCCATCTTCCCATAATACAGTTATTATCGAAATAATTAAGGATTCTAAACAAAAAACCGCTCACTTTTATCGGGTTCTCCCTGTCATCACAGTATAATTCCCGTATAGGTTTTCGTACCTGTTATCTTGTATATAGATACAACACTTTATAGGAACTCTAGTTACTATATAGTTACCTCTTCTGGAGATATATTCTCCACTAGTAAATTTATTCCGCTTAAATCTATGCCGTTTTCTTTGCAAGTTTCTAATGCCTCTCTTTTTAACTCCTGCCAAACCCCTTTGTTTTCCATAAAAAATAACCCTATATGCTTGCCAAAAAACTGATATGCGGGTTCTTGAATCCACACCTCATCGCCATAAATGCTTTTTCCAAGTCTAAAACCTTTAATGCAAATTGTTCCAAATTCCACGGTTTTAAAAGCTACATCAAAACGAGCCCGAAATTGTTTTGATTCCATTGCTTTAATGTTTCTAATCTCTACATTTTCCATAAGCATTTTTCCTCCTTACTAAACTAAGTTTCTTGAATAAACTAAATTTTTAAGTCGCTTTACCGCCTCTGCATATTTCGTAGCATTTACAAAAAGAGTTCCCGCCCACCATTCGCGTTCCGCTTGCTCTGCCTCTTTTGGCGTTCCAAAAGCAAAAACCAAGTAATCGTCTGTGTTTCTTGTAGCAATAAGTGGTATGCCTAAAGCCAAAAGAGCTCCTGCGAACATTAAATCCTTTGTGTAATATTCCTCGGATGTAGTCATAGTCATATTTGATAACTCAATCCCCAAAGGCAGGAGTAATTGATACTAAACTGCCCTTAGAATTGAGAATTTTAACCGCTTCTAATTTTGATTTGTCTGTTCTTTTCTCCCAATTTTTTAGTCCTGCAAGCTCCCTTTTAAAAAGACCTTTGTTGGGTAGATCTTTTCCAAGGAGAGTTCTTCTGGATTTAGAGAGTCCACAAATAGGTTCTCCGGGTAAGTAGGTTCTATTTTTCCAGTCTGGATCTAGTGGGCAAATAGGAGCAGAGCAAAAGGAAAATCTCGGGCAGTTTTTCATCGGGTTTTCATCTTTCATTATTTTTTTCATAAGTTAAATGGCTGGCAAAAGACCTTGAGAATCCAGACGCCTTAAGATTGCTAAGACATCTACAGCAAAATGCTCGAGGTTCCTTTGTTCCTCTTGAACAAAATCAGTAATAATAACGGATCCGTCATAATTTCTGTCGGCTTGATTAAGGTTGTTGTTTACCAAAAGAAGACTCATATGAGCCCAAGGGTATCAGAAGAAATTAGATGTGAAAAAACAGGAAATCAGGTGGTTTGTTGTTATTTTGGTTCCAGATTCATAACATAAGTTATGAAGCGTTCGTATGAGTTTTTAATAGTTTGGGGTTCAATATCAAAACTGTCGCTTTCTTGCTGTGGGAGGTTGTCGTGATCTTTCTGCAATCGTTCAGCGATTTCTGTCCACGACTTGATATGTTTATTATTCCTATATTCCCATACCTTTTCTGCAAGGTCTACTGTTTTAGATTCTATCTTTAGCTTCCTCTGTATAGGTAGGTCTGTTTGAAGACGCTCTATCAAATTTTTATTATGCATAACCCATTCTACAAAATCTTGATGGGGTACTTTCTGCGTAAAAAATATAGCGGGGTGGGTTAGTATTTCACGCTCATACATCCCCGATAGGAAACCCCCCAACCTGAATATATTATTTTCCACATCATTTAATGTACTGGGGGATGGTTCATATACACCAACAGCAGGCCGACTAAAGGGAACAGGCAACTTGTTGCAAAATATTGCAGTTTGTAAGGAAAGTTCCCAGATATCTGACAATTGGAAATATCTACATATTTCTCGCGACTTCCTAGAAAGGTCTGGGAATCCGTTGCCCAGTGTTGCGAAATAAGAATACAAGCCGATGTCTTCCTTAATTTCAGAGAAGATGCTCTCCTCTGGTTTAATATTCAATTGCTTTCGGATAACTATAACTTTGGATAATAAATTTCTAGACCAGCTTAAAAGTTTAGCTACATACAGATCGCTTTTAGTAACATTTCTACCTTCTCGTTTTGGGAAAATATCGACTTTAATCTTATCGGTATAATTATTTATTAGGTACAAGGATTCGTACCTATCAAGTTCTGTCATTTGCATATTTCATCTTTAGACGATTTTATCAGATGGGGTAGTTGATTGCTAGAATTAGCCTAAAGAAAATTGGGTATAGTTCCTTATTCCTTAGCAAAAATCAGTCTCTTCAATTTAAGGGCAGTACTGCCAAACCATATCTCGCAATTCGTCTTGGGCTTCCATTACATCATCAGACTTGTCATCACATTCAGTCCCATCTGGACACTCGTCCGTGCAAGAATTGCCTTGGGATATACAATTATCGTTACAAGAAGTTTGATCGCTGGAGGTTAAGCAGTTGCTAATACAAGTGGTTGAGCGTTGACCGCAGGAATTAAAACACGATGTTATTTTGTGTCCTATGTCGCTACTGCAAAAATCAGCTAATTTGTGTAAATTGTTAAGGCTTGTTTGCTTTTGAGCTACTGTATTTGCCTTATCTTCATAACAATAATATGTCCCTGCTATTGTAGGTTCTGTTAATGTAACCGCCACCTTTTTTCTTTCCGACGGTACTTGTGCGGGGAGTATGGGGTCTTTAATTATTTTTGCTTCTTGTTTTACTGGTATTAGTGGTTGCTCTGGCTTAACATCATCTTTTAATTGCTCTTGCAACAAATCAATTTTTCTCTCTTGTAATTTTAACTGTTTGTTAATTATGCTAATACCATAAACAGCAGTTATCAAAAATCCGGAAAGTATCAACGCGATGTAAACATGTTTACTCCCTGTGAATATTTTGTTTTCTTTTTCTTGCGTTATCTTCTTAACCATATTTTTATAATTACCATAACGAGTAAGAATTATCGTTTATGCAATCAACCCAATCGGAGTAACCGTCATCAAAGCAATTAAGCATGTCTTTTGTATGACCTTTGTAATCTTCATACTCCCAAGTAATTTGCTCCAAATCGGCGTTGGCTCTGTCTAAATTGCTGTTAGCCTGATCTAAGTCGCTGTTAGCTTGACCTAAATCCGTAGAGCATTGATTAGCTGTAGCAAACCAATAGCCAGAAGACTCCCCCTCAGTCTTTGAAAATGAAATTCCAATCCAAATTCCAAGTATCAAAGCTACGATTAGTCCGACAACAAAATTTCCTTCTTCCATAATCGGTATTTGGCTTATAAGCCATATTCACATTAGTTAATTAATTTTCCTCTGCGTAAGCCTCACAACCTTCAATAAATGATTGCGATTTTCCGCCACAGTCCTCCGGTTCTGTAATTCCATGCTCTTCTGCCCAATTCCAGCCCGCATCGTGTCCGCTACAATCTTGTGTACATCCGTAAGTATCGTAGGATGGACTACTCTCATAATCTGAGAGTACCGATCGCGTTGTATCTTTTTCCGAATCCCAAGGAGAAATTAGCAATAACCCACCTACAACAACCAGTATTGCAACAATAATTTTTGTATTTAAATTTGACATTTCATCCTAAACCCTTTACCAGCTCTTGTACCCCTTTTTGCCGGTAAACGGATTTACATTCCCCTTAGAGGAAAAGTTATTCCACTTAAAGCTGTCTCTGTTAGATTTATAGTAGGGCATTACATAAGATCCTGTGCTTCTTCTGTAATATCCTCTTGTGTAGGAATACGCCTCTGCCTCGCCTTTTCCAGCAAGAAAGAAGCTAAAGAGAGCAAATATGGCTGTGATGGAAATTAAAAGCAATTTTTTCATTTTCATATTTTCAACTAGTAACTAATAATTTCTTAGATTATAACACCAAGACACGATCTACATTTAAAAACCGATTAGATCAATCATCGTAATTTACGGTTGATTTCTTTGGAAGTACATATTCCTTTTCAAGGATATTTTCGATTATATCAAGACCGATCTTAAGGTTTTCGGAATGTGTTTTAACAAACTTATGTGTCGATTTGTTTCCGATCAAGCGATCTACATGGAGAAGATTAGCTTCGCCCTTTGTCATTATTCCTGCTTCTACTAAGGCTTCAATTTTCTCCTCTAATCTCTTCTTTTTTATCTTTTTGTCGGCACATAATGCTTCGACAACAGTCCGTAAACCTACTCCAGCTAAAATATTCAAATTTTGGTTAAACGCCTTAACAGTTTCCTCATAAACTATTCTCACTTTTTCAGGAAGTAAGTGAAGACTGTTCATTACATTCCTTTTATGTGATGGGTCGGGGTAGACCTCAACAAACTCCTCCGGTGCTCCAGTATTTTCATCCAAATAGAAACTATTAGAGTACTTTTCAAGTAAACAGACCGTTTCACAGCCCATGCACTGCAGTGTTTCATAAGTATACCCCTCTTGTTCTTCTTCAATACCTTCGCAATCCCTAATTACCTCTTTAATATGCAGTATTTTATGATTTGTTATCCTACCGCAATGACGACATCTAATTTTTTCAGCATTGGGTGTTTTCTCTTTATCCATACTGGTTATTTTACAATATTTTACATGTGAGGGTTTATACGAATCTGGAAAATTGGTTTAACTAGTTCCAACATCGTTCACTATGGGGAGCCAAATTGTATGTTGCCCTTGCCCCAGCCCTCCCGTGCGCGGGCAACGGCAAGGAACTCCCTTTTTGTTTGCCAAATTTTAATATTTTTGATACCATTACATTAAGCAAGTTGATATACACTCACTATAAGTAGTGTATTATAATAGTTTATCAAAGTCAAAACAATATGGCAAATACAGTTAGTGAAAACATCCGCAAATTGCGGATAAAAAAAGGAATCTCGCAAGATCGCCTCTCAAAAGACGCTGATTTGGCTTTAAATACGGTTGTAAAGATAGAAACTGGCGAAAGTCCAAATCCGACCGTGGACACATTAGAAAAAATAGCCAAAGCCCTCGGCGTGCCGGTGGCAGAATTGTTTAAATAAGAAATATGGACTTATCACATTTAGACAAAAAATATTTTATAGATTCGCACAAATATAATTGTCCTTTCTGTAAAAGGAATCATGTTACCTATAGCATGGTAGATCACTTTGAATTTAACTGGGGCGATAAAAAGATTTGTCATGGATATTTGATTAGGTGCAACTCTGACGGATGCGAAAAAGTCTCAATGCATCTAAGTTTTAAGGAGTTAAGAGACGGATATATCGAATATAATAGGCAACACTACAATAATCGGTTTGCGGATAAAATTGATATTGATGGGTCATTATTTTTCTCACAGCCGACATCTTATTTTGTGCTGGATAACCGTATTCCTGAAAAAGTGAGAGAGCTTGTCTATGAAGCGGAAAATAGCCGAAAGTCCAATTATCTTGTTGGCGCGTCTGCGTGTTTAAGAAAAGCAATCTATGAACTGCTTGAACATGAGAAAACAATTATCAAAAATCCGAAAACTGGATATGCCGACTATCGGGCAAGTATAAAAAGTTTAAAAGAGAAGTTTCCTGTCGTTGCTTCCGAACTTTTTGATGCACTCGGCCATATTCAAGAAATGGCAAGTGATAATGTGCATGAGGGATCGTGGGAAGCGTGGGACTCTCCGAAGTTAAGATTTATTATAGAATTAACTAAAGCAACACTTCACGAAATGTATGTCGTGCCAGAAGAAAGAAAAGAAAGGCTGGGTCTTTTGGGCCAAATGAAAGCAGCTTTTTCCAATTCAAAATCAACATCTCCCAAAGATGAAGAATCGGGAAAAAAATAAAAATATGAAAATTTTAATTTTTTTACATGGCACGCTCATAATGCACAGAAGTGCGGAAAACAAAACTCGTGAGGAACGAGTTAAGCAAGTTGTGGATGGTGAATCTTCGGTTCACGATTATATTTCTTATATTCCTGTTGGTGGTGCTGTAGAAAAATTAAAATCTTGGCAGTCGCAAGGTGCAGAGA
>JAHISW010000075.1 GCA_018817995.1 Patescibacteria group bacterium
TAAAAATTTATGAGAAAGAAAATCTTTTAGAAATACAAACAAATAACCCGGAATTAGGTGAACATACAGTAACTCTTCCATGTGAAACAAGTGGTGAGGACTTATCTATTGTTTTTAATTACCGCTATTTACTTGAATGTTTATCTTCTTTTTATTCGGAAAAATTATTACTTAAATTTGGTGGAGAAAACAAACCATTATTAATTACAGGGTTGAATGATACTTCTTTCAGGTATTTAGTTATGCCTATCAGGGATTTATGAGGAGAATAAAAGATATTATCTTCACTAAATTTAAAAACATAGAAACACCAGATAGTATTATTGTGGAAGAATCAAAAAAAGCAATCAATGAAACTCTTAATATGGATATACCAGACCATTACTACAAAATTATTTTTAATAAACCATATTTGATTATTAAGTCCCCTGTTTCGGCGCTAAAAAATGAGATTTTTATAAAAAAAGAAGAAATTATTGAAAGAATAAAAAAAAAGACAAATAAAAATGAATTTATAAAGATATTGTTTAGGTAAGTTCTAAATTAATTCTCTAATAATCCTCTAGTATTAGTGGAACTAAAATCTCTTTGCTGTTTTTCATTTTGTCGCGAGTAATAATTTTAAGATAGTTTGTTTGGCTGTCTAATTTTATATTTTTTAGATCAAAAATAAAAGTGTTGCTGTTTGTTGTGGCTAGACCCAGATAATAGTTGTTTATAAAAAGGTCGGTTTGTTCTATTGGGAAATGACCATTAATTTCCATTATTATATTTAGTATGCTGTTTCTTTGAATAACAGTATTTGGCGCGGGGGATATTATTTTTATAGTAGGAATATATTCTAGTTTATGAACATCATCATATTCTTTTGGTATGTTGTCCAATGTTTCCTCTTTAATATCTTGTTTTTCAAGCCATTTTCTGACAGGCTCTTCCCATAAATAAAATTGAGAATCTTTTTCGGGATTTTTTGGCTTTTCTCCGGTAGGGTTATTTTTATCAACCCAATAAAGAATATTGTGTACCTGGGTGAGTATTTTTTCTTCCCTTGTTTCTTCTGGTGTGAACTCAGTGGCAAGTTTGTTTGATATTTTATCAATAAAATATACTTCCCCTCCCTGCCAATACCCTCTTAATATGGGTTTAATACCCTGAGGTCCTTGCTCTTGGGGTAGTTCCATTTCCGGAAAATCTTCTTTTGGCAGGTTTTCAAAAACTTTTTTAAAAAAACTATTCCACAATGGGGCCACAATAAAACCAGCCACCTTTTTTTCCATGGGTGTGTTGTCGTTGTTGCCTGCCCATACCCCAAGCGCAAAGTTTGGAGTATACCCTATTATCCAAGCATCTCTGTAGTCGTTTGTTGTTCCTGTTTTTACAGCCACTTCCCTGTCTGGGAAATACAAATAAGAGTGTTGTCCAAAAGCTGGCGCTCTTGAGTCTTCGTCAGACAAAATATCAGTAATATTTCTTGTCGTTTTTTTGTCTAATATTATATTTTGCCGATTTGCGAATTTTTCAATTACATTACCCCTACTATCCTCGATTTTTAAAATACCGGTTGTTGGATTTTTGATGCCATCATTGGCGAAAACAGAGTATGCTCCCGTCATTTCCAATAAAGTCACCTCCCCGCCACCAAGAACAAGTGTTAAGCCGTATCTCAAAGGGTTGGTTAATGTTGTTATTCCAAGTTTTTCCGCAGTGTTTAAAGAATCTTGTATTCCTGATAAATACAGTGTTTTCACAGCGGGGATATTTATTGATTGAGCTAGTGCGTTTCTTAGGGTTACAGGTCCTCTGAAAATGTTATCGTAATTTCCGGGCATATAACACTCGTCTTCTTCCGAAAAACCTTCTTTTGGCGTGCCGTCCGGATTGCACGAGCTATTGAACTCTGTTTCAAGATCAAATACGACTGTTTCCGGTGTGTACCCCTTTTTGAATGCGGTTGCGTAAACGAAGGGCTTAAAAGATGAACCCGGTTGTCGTTTTGCTAGCGTAACATTAAATTTTCCATCATATTCTTCGTCAAAATAATTTCTTGAGCCAACCATAACGAGAATCTGGCCTGTTTTAGGGTCTATACCCACAAGTCCGGCATTTTTGGCGTTGAATTTTTCTTTGTTTTCTTTTACATATTCCTCAACTGTTTTTTCCGCCTCTTTTTGCAGTTCCAAATTAAGTGTTGTGGTGATTTTCAGACCACCCTGTTCTACCAAGTCTTTGCCGTACTTTTCTTCTAAATAACTTTTTATGAACATAACAAAATGGGGGGCCTCAATACCCTTCTCGGGTCGAGCAAGAAAGGTTACTTGTTCCTCGTTGGCTTGATTGAATTCTTCTTCTGTTATAAAACCCATCTTGAGCATGTTTTGAAGCGTACTCGTTTTTCTTTCTTCCAATTCATCCCGGTGCGCTCCGTGGGGAGAATAGTATGTTGGGGCGTTTGGCAAGACGGCCAGATAAACAGACTCCGCCAACGTCAAATCTTTCGCGTTTTTTCCAAAGAAAGATTGAGAGGCCTCCTCTATTCCATAAATACTCCCGCCGTACGGTATTTCGTTTAAATAAAGAGTTAAAATCTCTTCTTTAGATAGAACTTTTTCTATTTTGAGAGACAAAATAATTTCTTTAATTTTTCGTGTGTATAATTTTTCTGTCGTTAGCAGAGAGTTCTTTATTAATTGTTGGGTTATTGTTGAACCGCCTTGTTCTTTTTTGCCGCTTGATTTTAAGTTTACTATGATTGATCGGAGAATACCGGTGATGCTTATGCCACTGTGTTGATAAAAACCGGAGTCTTCTATTGCTACGGTGGCGTTTTTGATGTGTCTTGAAAGATCTTCGTAAGGTATTACGGTCCTTTTTATGTCCTTGTGAATATCATAAAGGAGTTTTTCTCCTGTTCTGTCATATATTTTTGTTGATTGGGCAACCTTTCTTTCGTTGAATGACTCAAAATCAGGAATAGGTAAAGACTGAACCCATTTAAAAACAAAAAAACCAGCGACAATAGAGCCGATTATAAAAAAAATAAAAAGAAAACCGATAGTTTTCAGTAATTTATTCACTCTCTTTAATTTAATTCAAAAACAGCTTTTATTCAATGCTCAAAACCAACTATGGAAGTTGAACTTCCATAGTTGGGGTGTGTAGAGATAGTAACGAAAGCGTAGTGCCCCCGAAGCGTTGTCCGTAGTCTGCGTTATTCAATTTTAGAAAAATCTCCATTAAGAATAACTGGTCGCATTATTCTTACCTCATGAACCCATCTGTGTTCTGAATGATGTGGTAATTCTTGCAAAAGAAATAGTTTTTTATGAAAGTGATGTGCCAAACCAACTTCCATAAGTGAGGCAGTGCCAATATATCCACTTATGTTATTTTTATTATGATTTAAAATAAGCACAGCATCACTTTCTTCAATAAATTTGAAATGGGTCCTCATGATATCATTTTCTACACAATGATTATAATCTGCTTCAAGATCATCGTGATTATGATTGCCGTTTGCAATTTCAAGAGCATCAGTCGGAATTTTAATTGAATGACCCATTTCTTCTAATATTTCTTTGGTTTTAAGCATTTCTTTTGCAAAAGTCATGCTTCCACAGATCATTATTTTCATATTAATATTGATTAATTGGAGATTTTTATAGATGTTACTTTTCTAGTGGGTGGAGGACAATTTCATTCTATCACACAAACTTCTGTCACAAAAACAAGCAATCTCCCAACTATCAACATCGGGTGTTGATAGTTGGGAGTATCTGTGGGATATCCGATATCCCTCAGAATTACCTATTGTACCAAAATCAGCCTGGTTTTGATGGAATGGAGCAGTTAGTGAACTATGGAAGTTCAACTTCCATAGTTGGGGACGGAACCAAATATACAGTGTTGTGCGATGTTAAATAATTTTTTTCAAATCCCCATTAATGATAATCGGCTTAACAGCTTCGATTTCGGCCTTGCAATATGGCATTTCGGGAATTGGGTTTAACATAAATATCTTTTGATTAAGCACATGGGCAAAACCAATTTCCATTAAGGTATTACCACCAACATAATTTTTCACACTGTTCTTATCAAAGTTTAAAACAAGCACGGCATCCGCACCTTGCATCATTCGCCAAAACTCACGGATAGCATCCATGTTATATTTTTGGTGAAGTTTGATTTCTTCAATTTGGGAATCGGTTTTGCCCACCATTGCTTTATGCAAATCTGTGACAAATGCGTCATGCCCCAATTCCCGAAGTTTATCGCGATACTCAAGCATTTTATCGGTAAATTGCATTGAACCGATTATTCCTATTTTCATAAAAGATTTGAAAAAAAATTATTTAATTTCGCCTAACTAGTTATTGTACGAAATTATCTATATCCTCATTTTACCACACAAACTTCTGTCACAAAAACAAACAACCTCCCAACTATCAACACCCGATGTTGATAGTTGGGAGTATCTGTGGGATATCCGATATCCCACAGAATTGCCCATTCCTACAAAATCAGCTTGATTTTGGTGGAATGGGGCGAATTTTTTGCTAAAAGGCGGTTTTTTTGGTAATCTTAAAAAATGGTAAATACTGACAAAAAAACAATAGACGAGATTTTAGACAGGGGTATTATTGTTGACGCGATTCCAAGTCTTGAAGAATTTCGCGAAAAACTATTAAGCGGGGACAAGTTAAAGTTTTATATCGGTTTTGACCCCACCTCTACCGCTCTTCATTTGGGACATGCCAGAAACATAATGGTTCTTGAAGAGTTTCGCAAACTTGGGCACGAAGTTATCGCTCTCTTTGGCGATTTTACGGCAATGGTTGGCGATCCTTCGGGGAAAGAATCTGCGAGGAAGCAACTTTCAAAAGAAGAAGTCTTAGAAAATGTAAAAAACTGGGAAAAACACATTAGGCCGTTGATGGATTTTGACAACAAAGAAAACCCGCCAAAAATAAAATATAACAGCGAATGGCTTTCAAAACTTTCGTTTGAAGATGTGGTTAATTTGGCAAGTAATTTTACCGTTCAGCAAATGATTGAGAGGGATATGTTCCAAAAAAGGATTGCGGAGAAAAAACCTGTGTTTCTGAATGAATTTCTGTATCCTCTGATGCAGGGTTATGACAGTGTGGCTATGGGTGTGGACGTGGAGATGTGCGGGACCGACCAGATTTTTAACGCTCTTGCCGGCAGGACTCTTTTAAAGAAATTAAAAAACAAAGACAAGTTTGTGGTTGTTCTCGGTTTGATTGCCAACCCAAAAACAGGCGAGTTGATGTCTAAGAGCCACGGCACGGGTGTTTTCATTGATTCAACCCCCTCTGATATGTTTGGAGCCATAATGTCGCAGGCAGACGAAATGACGGAGATTTTGCTGGTAAACAATACCAGGATTTCTTTGAGTAAAGTAAGAGATATTTTAAAAGAAGAACCAATGGAGGCTAAGAAAATAACGGCCTTTGAAATTGTGAAAATATTTTATGGAGAAGGAGAGGCAAGGGTAGCCCAGACTAGTTTTGAAAATACTTTTCAAGGAAGAAAATTCTTCGAAACTGATACGGTGGTTAAGGTTCAAAAAGGCAAGGAACTGAAAGAGTGTTTATTATTGAATAATTATGTTTCTTCCGCGGCAGAGTTTAGAAGACTTGTAAAAGATGGGGCGATAGATTTTGACGGGGAAACGATAGATGATGCGCGTTACAAAATAGAAAAACCCGGAATTGTCCGGATTGGAAAGAAAAAGTTTGTAAAACTGGAATTTTGATAAAAAACAACCCCGCTCAGCGGGGTTGTTTTTTTAATATGTTCTTTTTCTTTTACTCATCATCGTCTTCTCCTTCTTCATCAGAGGAAGTGGCATCTGCTGTGTCATCGCCCTCTTCTTTTTTTTCATCCTCTTCTAATGTTTCTTCTCCTTTTGTTTCTTCGTCCATATTAGTATATATTCTTTAAATCTAATCTCTTATCTAAATAATCCGACCAATACCACCGTTTCCGGCTCTCAGTAGGCCAAAATACGGATTTATTAATATCTATCAGAAATGAGGAATTTTGTAAAGACCCCGTCAAATAAATTGGGTTGATGAGCAGAAAAGGGGAAAATCTGTTTCATGTCTATTTTGGGATGTTTTTTTGAGCTGAACAAGTTAAACAAATTGCTATTGCGTCTATTGTGTCGTCGTTTTTTATTTCTTCTTTTACATTAAGCAAAAGTGCTACCATTTTTTTCACTTGTTCTTTTGTGGCTTTGCCATAACCGCATACAGCGGATTTTATTTCCAATGGAGTATATTCGTGGATTTCCATACCGTTTTTTAGGGCAAGATAAATTATTACTCCTTTGACTTCCGAAACGTTTAATGCGGTTTTCTGGTTATTTGTGAAATATACCTTCTCTATTGCCAGTGTGTCCGGCTTGTATTCGTTTATGGTTTTCTCTATTTTGTTTGTAATTTCTAGAATTCTTTCGTAATAGGTCTTTTTTGGATTTGTTTCAATACAAAAAAAATCTAGCAATTCTTCTTGTTTGCTTTCTTTCTTTAGGACGGCGCAACCAAGACGACCATATCCCGGGTCAATGCCTAGTATAATCATGAATCCTGCGACATGAAACCTGTAACGTTTGCGAAGATACTTTGGACATCTTCTTGTTCTTCTATGGCTTCAATTAGTTGTTTTAGCTTTTCTTTTTCCGCATCGGAAATATCTATGGTACTCTTTGGTTTCCACTTCCCTTTTTCGTCTTTTCCAAATGCCCAAATGGCAGAACCGGGTGTTGCCAATTTTGAATTGTTTTTTGACAGCAAATGTTTTATTTCATTGGATGTCCTGTTTGTGTTATCCGTTATCCCTGTTATTACAAGAGCGCTTCCTCCCGGACCGAATGTTTCAAAAAGTATTTCTTCCAGTTTCTCGCCTTGTAGTTCGCCTGTGCCTTTTTTTATGGCGTTTTCTATTTTGTCTGAGGGCATGTTTGCGGATTTCGCTTTGTTTACCGAGTATTTTAGTTCAAAATTAGAATCCGGATCGCCTCCACCTTTCTTAGCCGCTATTGTTATGAGGCGAGACAATTTGGAAAAAACGTGACCTTTTTTGGCGTCGGTCGTTGATTTTTGATGTTTAATTTTTGACCATTTTGAATGACCGGACATAATCTATAATAAATTATCTTGTGTTGGACATTTTATTCCCAAATGTTCATAGGCTCGCGGTGTGACAACTCTGCCTCGTGGTCTCCTCTCTATAAATCCTAATTGTATTAAATATGGTTCGCTGACCTCTTCTATTGTGGCAGTGTCTTCTGATATGGCTGCAGCCAGAGTTTGTAGCCCAACCGGTCCCCCGTTAAATTTGTTAATGAGGGTGAGTAGAATATTTTTGTCTGCGATTTCAAGCCCTTTTTCGTCAATATCAAGCAATTCAAAAGTTTTTTCCGCCGAGTTCGCGTCAATTGAGTCTCTTTTGTTTATTTGCGCAAAATCACGGCATCTTTTTAAGAGGCGATTTGCTGTGCGGGGGGTAAATCTGCTCCTACTGGATATCTTTTTCACCGCGCTTTCCTCTATTGTCATTCCCAAGATTTTTGCCGAACGCCTTATTATTTGACCGATTTCGTCTTCACTATAAAATTCCAATCTGAAAATCCCGCCGGAAAAACGGGAACGCAAAGGCGGTGAAAGGAGGGCTATTCTTGTTGTGGCGGCCACTAGAGAGAAAGCGGGTAATTCTAACTGTATTGTTCTTGCTGATGGCCCCTTGCCTATTATAATATCCAAAGACCTTTCTTCCATCGCAGGGTAAAGAACTTCTTCAACGGTCTTGTTTAGGCGGTGGGCTTCATCTATAAAAAGGATGTCCCCGTCCGACAGGTTTGTTAAAACAGAAGCTAGGTCTCCAACTTTTTCTATCGCTGGACCGGAACTTATTTTTAGTGAGCTACCCATTTCTTTTGCTATAATGTGAGCTAACGTGGTTTTGCCCAGACCCGCCGGACCGTAAAAAAGGAGGTGTTCCACAGGCTCTTGTCTTTCTTTTGCGGCCCCGAGTAGTATTTTTAGATTCTTTTTTATACCACTTTGTCCGATGTATTCGTCCCAAATTTTTGGACGCAATGTTATATCCAAGGACCTATCTTCAAATTTTTGTTTTTCTTTTGGTTTGTCCATAAAATTAGAGGGGTTGACAAAATCCTTTTTTTGATATAAAGTTTGGTAAAGTTCCTTAAAATCTCCAGGTAGCAAGGCTAACGCTTTTTGGGTTTCTTTTCTTATTTTTATAAGTTTTAAGGACATTTTGGTTTGTTTTGTAAAAAACAAACGAAGGTTATCCTTTAGAGAACCTCATGTTTTTGGTGCCCACACTAAAAACTATTACCTGGAGATTTTAAGGAACTTTACCAATTTAAATCAATAATTCTTTTAACTTCATCGAACGAAGTCATTCCATCTATAATTTTTGAAATAGCATCCTGTTTCATGTTTAGAAATCCCTGTTCGTCCATCGCCTGCTTTATTTCTGTTTCGGGCGGGTTTTTTAGTATGATCGTTTCCATTTTGTCGTCTATCAAAAGAATCTCAAAGATACCCATCCTTCCTCTATAGCCGATGTTATTGCATTTTTCGCATGAACTTGACGTAAAAATCTTCAAATTTTTCAGGCTCGGTTTTTCGTTTTCTTTGGGGAAAGATGACACAATTTTTTCTATAATTTCTCGTTCTTCTTTTTTTGGTTCGGTCCTTTTTTTGCAAAATGGGCATAGTTTTCTCACTAATCTTTGCGCTATAGCGACGTTTATTGAAGGGGCGATAGTAGAAGGATTTGCTCCGAGGTCAATTAGTCTTGGTATTGTTCCTATCGCATTGTTAGTGTGAAGTGTTGATAAGACCAAATGCCCTGTCAGTGCCGCGTTTAACGCGATGCTCGCCGCCTCAATATCTCTTATCTCGCCAACAAGAATTACATCGGGGTCTTGTCTTAAAATAGAGCGGAGGCCGGTGGAGAAAGTATATCCTTCTTTGTCGTTTGTTTGCGTTTGTGTAATGTTTGGCAGGTGATATTCAATGGGATCTTCGATAGTGATAATTTTGATTGACGGGGATGATATTTTTTTTAAAAAAGAATACAGGGTGGTTGTTTTCCCCGATCCTGTTGGACCCGTGCTCAGGATCATTCCATTTGGTTTTGCTATTTCTTTTTCTATTGCTTCTTGTAATCTTGGTTGTAAGCCCAAGTCTTCAAAAGAAATGCTTATTGTGTTCGGATCCAATAGCCTTAAGACAATTGATTCCCCGTTTGGTCCCGGGAGCGTTGACGAACGTACCTCGATTTTTGTGTCTTTCAGATTGATTGTAAAACGGCCGTCTTGTGCTTGTTCTCTTATGTTTAATTGCATTTCAGATATCAATTTAATTCTTGACGCTATTAATTGATAAGAACGGGAGTTGAATTCTAAAATGTCGTGCAAGACGCCGTCTATTCGTAAACGTAGTTTTGTTTTATCTTCGTGCGGTTCTATGTGGATATCAGATGCGTCTGTTTTTAGCGCTCCGCTTATCATTATCTCTAATAATTGTGAAATTTTACGGGTCTCTCCACTTTCATTTCTTTTATCAAATAATTCTTTGAGCCTGTCCAGCGTATTCGTTTGAGACAAGAATTCTTCCATTGCCTCGGTGGAAATGTTTACTGTTCCTCTTGTTGTTTGTATAAATTCCGGAACTTCCTTATATCTTGACAGCGCTTTTTCTAAACTTTTCGAAGAAATTAAGTAGGTCTGAACTTTATAGCCGTCTTCTGTCAATTTTTTTAGGAGGTTTTGCGCCAGTTGCAAGTTGGGTTTTTTCAATCCAACGTTTATTTGCTTTCCTGTCCCGCTAAAGACAACAATACTAGCTTCTCTTGCTTTATCTTCGGGTATTAGTTTCAAATAATCCAATTCAATGGTGACATTAATCAAGTTGATATACGGGATACCATACTTCTGCGCCAGAATTTGGGTTACCTCCTCCTCCTCTTTTATTAGTAGTCTTTTTATTTTTTGTTTTTGTTCTTCGTGTGTTTCCATTGCTACTTTTATTTTACACCTTTTATGACTTCTCGCATATGCGCTTCGGCTAAAGAAAAATTTTTGAAGGGCCCGACGGCAAAAAAATGGCTTTGCATTTTTATCTGCATTTTTTCTGCCAGAAGAAACAAACGTTTTTTGTCGTCGTGTTTGTTGGCCACGAGCGTAGCCATTATTCCATTTGTTGACTGCCAAATTAAAATACATATGCTTTGGTCAACAAATTTCCGAATTTTTTTCAGAATACTATATAGAACAAGAGAAGAAGGCGGGGTGTTATTTGTTTTTTGGAAGTCTTTATAGTTCAGGAAACTCCATGATATATCTAGAGAATTATCTGCGTAAGTGCGCGCAAGCGCTCGGCCTAGAATTTGAGTGAAAGAAGAAGTGTTCTCTTTCTTCAGTATTTTCAATACATTTTCTTGCGAGGCTTTATTTTCAAGAAGCATACTTCCTAATGATAAAGTGTCTTTCGTAGTTCTTTTAGAGAAGTTGTCTGTCTCTATTGAAAGCGCGGCGAGAAGAAGAGTGGAGATGTTCTCATTGGAAATGAGGTTTTCGTCTAGGATTTTTATTATGCCAAAAATTTTTTCTGTCAGTGTTTTTTCATTTGGCGAGATGAATATTATTTTTTCGTTTTCCGGCAACTGCATACTGCCCTGAAACTCTGTTATTTTTTCTTTGTCTTCAAATAAACAAAATACGGCGCTTACTTCGGGGGGGATTTTTTCCACAAAGATGCCTTCTTTTGATATTTGGCAACCGTTTTTGGATGTTATTATAAAGGATAAATGCTCGCCTTCTTCTTTGTAGGAGACTTGCTCTATGTTATAATCTTTTTTGGGCAGTTTTATCGCTGTTCTTTGAGGGAAAGAGGGGTTTGTTTCCGCTTGCAGTATTGTCTGCCATTTTTCTTTCAAGTGAGCGGTTGTTTCTCCTAGTGACGGGACAAGGGCGAGTCTGTTTTTGATGTTTAACGCCCCTCTCAGCGCTTCCGCTGACAAGAATTCGTACTCCTCGGGGTTCTTATCAAGTAATATGGCAAAACTTTTGGAGTTTTCTATGATTGTTTTTATTTTGTTGGAGTTGTTGTTTGGAGGAAACATATCTCAAATTTATTTATGCTAGTTTTCTTCTAGCATTTTGAAAAAACTCTATCAATATTGATTGGTGGAAAAAATCGTGTTCAGGTGAGGGTAGATTATTGTGGGGGTTGACAAGAGGTATTTTAATGGTATAATTGGGGAAAGTAAATTGACAAAAAAGGGAGGAAAAAATGAAAAGAATATTTTTGGTTGCAATGATTACAGTGGTGGTTATGTTGGGTGTCGTATCAAGTGGTTGCGTGCCACATATAGTATACAGTGGCAGGTTCGCCGGGTACGAGGTTTCTTCGTACTCGTATGTCATCAAGGTACTTAACGGACTTTCCTATACTGTTCAGATAAGGTATGGGAGGTCGACCATGTTGGAGCCTGGAGGAGAGACGAGCATCATAGTCTCCAAATTTGACTCCACCCGTGAGCTGGTCATCACAGCTGTCGTGTTTGGATCTGGTGGCGAAATTATTGGGACAGCTACGAAGAAAATTCGTGTCCCGAACAACCGCCACTATCGGGACGACCGCTCGCAGGTGGTCTGGCATATAACGAATTTCGACCGCCTCCGCGATTAATTTTACCAAGGACGGTCCTTGGTAAACAGAACTAAACCGCCTTGGGTTAAATTCCCAAGGCGTTTTTTTTATGTTATACATTTATTTATGAAAAGAATAAGAAAGATTTCAAAATCAAAAAGAGAAACGCGGGAGATAGCGGAAAATTTTGCCAAAGAATTATGTAAATCTAAAGACAGAAAAACGGCAACCGTTATTGCTATGGTTGGAGATTTGGGAAGTGGCAAGACAACATTTGTTCAATATTTTGCCAAAGCGCTGGGTGTGAAAGAATATGTTACAAGTCCTACTTTTGTTTTGCTCAAGAAATATAACCATTTAATTCATATCGATGCTTATAGACTTGATGGTCCGGAAGATTTAAAAGATTTAAACTGGAACGAAATTATAAAAGACCCTAAAAATATAATCTTGATAGAATGGGCAGATAAAATCAAAAAAGCTCTTCCAAAAGAGTATTTTTTAATAAAGTTTGAACACAAAACTGAAAAACAGCGTGCTATTGACATAAAACAAATAAAATAGTATAATCTGTTTAACATGAAATCAAAAATTTTTATATTAATTCCTTTGTTAATAGCTATTTTCTTGCCTTGTTTTTTTGCTTATGCTTCGGAAAAGCCGGATGTTTATACAGGGTCAGCAATGGATGTGGAAGATGATTCTGCCATTTTGAGGGCGGATGTTGACCCCAATGGTTTCCAGACGAGCGTTTTCTTTGAATTTGGTTCTTATCCTGACAACTTGAGCATAAAAACTCCTATTCAGATTGTGGGCAGTGGCGCGTCCCGTATTTCCGTTTTGTCATCTAGAACAAATTTGTCTTCTGATACGAGATATTATTACAGAGCTGTCGCAATAAATACTAACGGGGTGTCCTATGGTTCAACTGAAAGTTTTAGAACCAAGGAAAAGAGCGATGATTCTTCAAATTCAACGTCTTCAAATGACAATTGCTGGGAGCCTGTTGTCAGAACAGAGCTTCCTAAATTTATTACTGAAAATTCAGCCTCTTTGGTTGGCTCGGTGGATCCTGAAAACGAATCCACTGTTTCCTGGTTTGAGTACGGGGAGTCGTTTTCCCTCGGGAAAAAGACCGCAACTCGTTATGTCAGCAAAAGCTCTTTTGCCTTAGATGTTGAGGAATCTTTGTCCGGGTTAAAATCTGGTAGTTTGTATTATTACAGAATCGTGGCTGAAAATAGCTGCGGAAGATCTGTTGGCAATATTTTGGTCTTTGGAACTTCCGGGAATCCTGTTTCCGAAAAAACAAAAGTGTTGGCTAATAACCCTTCGTCTCAAATTTCCCCAAACAACAGCATTGTCTCCGGTCAGGACATATCTCTTTGGCAGGAAGTTAGAAACACATCTTTCTCAAACGGGACAGAATCGGTTGTTCTCGCCTATTCTGATAATATCATTGAGTTTTATTTATACGCGAAAAATATAGGCAATTCAGACTTAAGCGGGGTTGTTATAAAAAATAATCTGTCTCCCCTTTTTGATTTCGTGGAGTCAACTCCTGACATCGCGACTGACTCTTCGGGAAATTCTCTTGTTTGGAAAATTAAACAA
>JAHISW010000076.1 GCA_018817995.1 Patescibacteria group bacterium
ATCAACAGTTGGAATACGTTTAACTTCAATTTCCTCTCCAAAATCCAATTCCACATTATGCAACACTGGCGTCCTGTCAGCATGAACTTCTAGATAATGAATACCTGAAACTAACGATTCATTAAACTCTGCTTTTATTCTCTTGCTTTTACCGACAATTCTCCAAATTATCCAAGGTAATATTCCTCCTACGAAATACCAAAATTTATGTTTTCCTCCCTTAATGCTCCTTTTTACTTTTCCATCAATTATTACTTTAACATCATCGCTATCCCAAAATCGTTTTTGAACGGTTACCTCTACAGACAAGTATTTCAAGGGTAAACCAATCAGAGCAAAAGTATACCAAGGTCTTCTGTCGCCATCTTCGGCTCGTTCATTAATATCAAACACTCGGTGTTTGATATTTTGACCTAATTCTTTTATTTCTATGTTTTCTAATTTTGCTTCTTTGCGAGGTATAAAAGTAATCTTGTGGCTTCCTTTTTCCAACCATAAAATAAAAACAACTGTTTTCTTTAAACCTTTTAGTTTTGAACCATTCCATGATGCTGGAATATTATATAGTTGGATATTCTTTTCTGGTGGAATTTCTCTAAAACTTTGGTTGTCAATTTCTACTCTCAGATCTTCGTCTACTCCTCTTGTCTGCTTTTTGGATTTACAGCGCGCCGTGATGAAAATAGAACAAAGTCCTCGTTTTTCAATGTCAAAATCGTGGCCAAAATTTTCTTTAATTAATTGCATATTTGTATTTTAACACGATTTTCAAGCAAAACAAAAACCTGCACACGACCCAAAGGCAGGCGCAGGTGACTTATGCTTATATACTATATTCTGCGTCAGAAAATATCAAGCAGATTCTACTTCTTCCCTTCCTTGTGTACTGTATGCTTCTTGCACCATTTACAAAATTTTTTGAGTTCTATTTTTCGCTCAACTTTTTTCTTATTTTTGCGCGTCCAATAGTTAATTCTCTTGCAATCAGCGCATATTAATTTGATTAGTTTATCTTGAGACATATCTTGTAATATATATCATTACAAAAAAAAATCAACTCGAATTTCATTAAATTCAGTGCGGGGCATTGATATGCAATCTGCTATCGCTTAATATTAAAACAGAACAAATTGAAAATTTAATATGGTAGGAGAATGCCAATGAATACGCCAAACAAGCCAAAATCGCCAAAATCAAAGAATAAAATAATAATTGGCGCTTTGTTGCTACTTGGGCTAGCTCTTTATGTAAACGGATGCCCTTCCAACAAAAAAATCCACCCTGACCTTGTAGAGCCACAAGACAAAGTCACCATAGAAAAACCAGCACCGGAAATAGGAGAGGCTTTTAAAGAAGTCCAGCCCGTATATGAAACCGAGACAAAAATAATCCCGTATAGTCTTTTTTTAACGTTATTGGACAAAGAAAAAAAGGATATAGAATATATTGTTATTGGAAAAGAAAAATTAATTATTAAATTAAAAAGAGCGAAAGAGCCAATTACTACTTTCTTAACAAAGAACGATCCGGATTTAATAGCAAAGTTAAAAGAATCCGGCATTAAATTTTCTTTTCAGCAAGAGAAGGAAGGGTTTGGCTTATTTTTTTGGTTATTTTTAGTTGTACTCGCATTTTATGTTTTCAACCAAAGAAGAAGCGCGCAAAACCCGCTAGACCAAAACCGTATGGCAAAAAGTGGCGCCAAAAAGATAAATGAAGACAAGAAAATAGAAACCACTTTTAAAGATATCGCTGGTATTGAAGAGGCAAAACAGGAAGTACAAGAGATAGTTGAATTTTTAAAAAACCCGGACAAATTTACAAGACTCGGGGCAAAACTTCCAAAAGGCGCGCTTTTGATTGGAAGCCCGGGGTGCGGAAAAACACTTTTGGCAAAAGCAATCGCAGGAGAAGCAAACGTGCCCTTCCATTCACTTAGTGGTTCGCAATTTGTGGAAATGTTTGTGGGAGTCGGAGCCGCCAGAGTACGCGATTTGTTTGAGGCCGCTAGAAAACAAACCCCGTCTATTATATTCATTGATGAGGTTGATTCAGTTGGCAAAAGTCGTGGTACTGGCATCAGCGACAGTGAGCGGGAACAAACATTAAATCAATTGCTCGTGGAAATGGACGGAATTGAATCAGACAAGCCAGTCGTGGTTCTTGCCGCAACCAACAGGCCTGATATGCTTGACGCTGGATTTAGAAAAGGCAGATTTGACAGAACTGTTTTAGTTCCAATGCCGGATGTAGTAGGAAGAAAAGGCATACTGAAAATCCACACGCGCGATATTGTTTTGGCAAAAAATGTTAATTTGAAAACGTTAGCCAAAGGCACAACCGGATTTTCAGGAGCCGACCTAGCCAACTTAGCCAACGAAGCAGCCCTTATTGCCACTAGAAAAAAGAAAAACGCTGTAGAAATGAAAGATTTTGAAAAAGCCAAAGACAAGGTTATGATAGGATACGAAAGAAAAACCCTTAAACTGACCGACAAAGACAAACTCGTTACTGCCACGCACGAAACAGGACACGCGTTGGTAAACGCAGTGCTTTTTCAAGAAAACCCGGAACGCGCCGACCCACTGCACAAAGTTTCAATCGTTCCGCGCTCCAACGCGCTCGGCATAACAGTACAACTACCAACCGAAGACAGATACACGGTAAGTGAAGGATTTTTGTTGAACAAACTTGTGATTCTTTTGGCCGGTCGCGTTGCTGAAGAATTCAAATTGAAAGAGAAAAGTACGGGCGCAAAGGATGACCTCAAAAAAGCCACCGAACTGGTCCGCCAAATGATTTGTGAACTGGGCATGAGCGAAAAAATAGGATTGGCGGTTGTTGAAGAAGTTTCAGAGCATCCATTTTTAGGCAAGCGCCTTGGCCAAGAATCATCCGTACTGCACAGCGAACAAACAGCAAAAGATATTGATGAAGAAATTAAAAAAACTCTCAACAAAAGCTATGAAAAAGCCAAAAAAATAATAGAAAATAACATAACGGCGTTTGATAAAATTGTTTCACTTCTTTTGAGTAAAGAAAACTTGACAGGAAAAGAGGTTGTCAAAATTATCAAAAGAATGAAAAAATAACACCAAAAGCCACGCAAACTCGCGTGGCTTTTTTTTTAATACACTCCAACTATGCGTAGGGCAGGATTTGAACCTGCGTAGGCCGTCAGGCCGCAAGTTTTACAGACTTGTGCATTTAACCACTCTGCCACCTACGCAACTATCTTGAATATTAAAACATCCAAGACAAAAAATCAATTTAGATACTTATTTAGCGATGGCTTCTTCTCTTTTGGAAGATTTCTTTCTAGAAGATTTTTTCTTAGAAATAACATCAATAGCCAGCTCTCCGTTTTTCATACGAACAGATACCGTGTCCCCCGAACTAACATTACCTGAAATTATATGTTCGGCAACCATATTAAGAATTTTAGTTTGAATAAGACGTTTTAATGGTCTCGCTCCGTACTTGTCGCTAAATCCCTTTTTGACCAAATTTGACAAAGCATCCGAAGAAATCTTAAAATTAATTCCCTTTTCTTCGAGACGCTTAACAACCTCTTTCATTTGGATAATAACGATTTGCTTTAAATTATCCAGAGTCAAACTATTGAATATAATAATTTCATCAAGACGATTCAAAAATTCCGGTCTAAACCTGTTTTCAAGAGAACGATAAATCTTTTCTTTAAGAGAGGTTTCTTTAACACTAGCCTCGTTTTTGATGCCGGGAGAAAAACCTATTCGCGATATTTGTTTAACAAATTCCGAGCCAACATTAGATGTCATAATTAAAACCGTATTTTTAAAATTAATATGACGCCCCTTTGAATCCGTCAAGCGACCATTATCCAACACCTGAAGCATTATATTAAAAACCTCCGGGTGCGCCTTTTCTATTTCATCAAAAAGAACAACTGAATAGGGTCTATGTTTGATTAATTCCGTCAATTGCCCGCCCTCGTCGTGCCCAACATATCCGGGAGGTGAACCAATCAATTTAGAAACAGTATGTCTTTCCATGTACTCGGACATGTCAACGCGTATTAACGATCTTTCGTCATCAAACATAAACTTAGCCAAGACACGGGCCAATTCCGTTTTACCAACGCCTGTCGGACCTAAAAACATAAACGAACCGATCGGTCTTTCCATATCAGCTATACCGGCGCGCGAACGACGGACAGCATTTGCTATCTTGGTGATTGCTTTATCCTGCCCAATTACACGCTTCTTTAGGTCGTCTTCCATTTGCATAAGTTTTTTAATTTCCGATTCAAGCATTTTTGAAACAGGAACCCCCGTCCATCGCGAAACAACACCCGCGATATCTTCATCTGTAACCTCTTCCCTAAGAATTTGCCTAGAAGCCTGGAGTTTTTTTAAGCGATTAGATTGTTTGCGCAAATCGTCTTCCATTTGAGGAATATTGGCGTAACGAATCTCGGCAACTCTTGTAAGATTGCCCTTTCTTTCTTCCGAATCAGCCTCCAATCGCAACACATCAATTTCTTCTTTAAGATGGCGAATAGACATGATTGCTTCTTTTTCATTCTTCCACTTCAATTCCAAGGAAGAAATTCTTTCTTTAAGATTGCTCACTTGTTTGTCTATTTTTTTAATACTCTGTTTTGATTTTGCGCCAGATTTTCCGGAAGATTCGCCTTTTATCGCTTCCTTTTCAATTTCAAGGTTTCTTATTTCTCTATATACATCCTCCAACTCTTTAGGCATGCTATCTAAATCTAACCGCAAAGCCGAGGCCGCCTCATCTACCAAATCAATCGCTTTGTCAGGCAAAAACCTATCTGTAATATAGCGGCTAGAAAGATAAACTGCCGACTTAATGGCCGAATCAGCAATGTGAATACCATGATGTAATTCATATTTTTCTTTTATACCGCGCAAAATAGCAACCGTATCTTCTTGTGTGGGCTCCTCAACATAAACAGGCTGAAACCTGCGAGTAAGCGCTCCATCTTTTTCAATATATTTTTGATATTCCTTCAATGTGGTGGCTCCAATTGCGCGCAATTCTCCCCTGGCTAAAGCGGGTTTCAAAAGATTTGAGGCGTCTATCGCGCCCTCCGCTCCACCAGCTCCAACCAAAGTATGAAGCTCGTCAATAAAAAGTATAACCTTTCCTTTTGCCCTTTCTATTTCCCTCATAACCGCTTTCAGTCTTTCTTCAAACTCCCCGCGATATTTTGTGCCGGCAACAATAGCTCCGATATCCAAAGCTATTACTTCTTTTCCTTTCAGCGACTCCGGAACATTGCCTTGTGCGATTCTTTGGCTCAAACCTTCAACCACGGCGGTTTTTCCAACCCCGGCCTCTCCTATTAAAACCGGATTGTTTTTTGTGCGACGGGATAGAATTTGCATAATTCTTCTTATTTCTTGATCCCTGCCAATAACAGGATCTATCTTATCTTTTCTTGCCAAATCGGTAAGGTTGCGTGAATATTTTTCCAAAATTCTCAATTTTTTTCCTTCCGTAACATCGTGAACTTTCTGCCCGCCACTCAAATTTTTCAAAACATTTAAAACAGAATCTCTCTCAACGCGGTGACGCATCAAAATCTCACGCGCTTTTGACGGAACATCCAAAAGACCCAACAATAAATGCTCGGTGGAAACATAGTTGCTTCCCATATTTTGAGCCGCGCGCGCGGATGATTCAATAACGCGGCCCAAATCAGGAGTTAGATAAACTTGAAATGTTGGTGTGGCTAAAGTGCCGCGACTGACTTCGTCCAACTCTTCCAAAAGAGAATCCGTTAAAAAATTAATGTCCGTCTCCAGTTTATCAAAAATGGACAAAACAATTCCGTCATCTTGAAAAATAAGCGCGGCCAAAAGGTGCAAAGTGTCAATTTGACTTTGCCCACGCTCCATCGCTAATTCATGAGCTTTTCTTATAGCGTCTTGCGCTTTTTGTGTAAAATTTGAAAATGGTAACATGTTGCTATTCTACAGTGTTTTTGGCATTTCGTCAAGAGTTACTGGTATATCCATTATTTCTTCACCCCTTGCCACTTTAAGCATTACTACTTCCCCCACACGTCTGCCCCCCACAAGTATATTCAAAGGATTTTCTTTCCCTATGCGAATACCGCCAAAATCCAAAATAACATCTCCACTTTGAAGGCCAGCTTTTTCGGCAGGACTACCTTTCATTATAGCAGGTTCTCCATTGTCTCCCTCCACCAAAACAATACCATAATCAAAAGAATCAACGGCCCTATATCTCACGCCCAAATAAGCATATTTGATATCGCCGAATTCTTTCACGTCGGCCAACCCTTTTTTAGCAAAATTCACAGGCAGGGCAAAACCAACATTTTCGGCTCCCTGCGCGATTGCCGTGTTTATTCCAACAACCTGGCCCTTCAGATTAAAAAGAGGTCCACCAGAATTACCCGGATTTACAGCAGCGTCCGTCTGTATAAAACCATTCAATTGCTCTTTATTGCCCTGAGAATCGGATGCTTCAATATTTCTATTGAGCCCCGATACAATACCAACAGAAACTGTGTTCTGAAACTCGCCCAGTGTATTTCCTATAGCAACAACCGTCTGTCCGATTTTTATACCATCGGAATCACCCAAAGATATAAAATTAAATTTTTCCTCCGATGAATCAATTTTTAATATCGCTATGTCTTGAAAAGTATCCCTGGCCAAAACTTGAGCGGGATATTTTCGCCCATCATTCATAACAATCGAATACTCCGCTTCCTTATCCGCAACAACATGTCTATTCGTTAAAAGAAAACCATCCTCCGAAACAAAAAACCCCGTCCCACTGGAAACTTTTGTTTTTTCTGTCCCCTTTTGGCGATATTGCGGAATTTCAAATTGAGGAAAAACATCTGACGGAAAAAAGTTTTTGAAAAATTCATCATTTTCAAACGGATTTACAAAATACTGTTCAATAACAGGAAGATCTTTTGTCGCCACCACACTAACGACAGCCGAAGAGGAATCTTCAACCATTTTAATTATCATATCTTCTTGGGTTACTATTATTGTCGTCGGCTTGCTGTCCTGTTTTGGCTCACTGGGCTGCGAAGGAGGCAAGGATATAACTTTTTCAATAACTCTACTTACAGTTTGTGTAATAGGAGATGGCGCTTGCGTAACAAGAGTTGCGGTAACAATACCCGTAACGAGCGACGTGAAAAAACTCACAAGAAGAACAAGTAAAATAAGTTGTGTGCGATTCAGGTCGTTCATGTTTTGTGCTGTTGACTATTTAGAAAAAATATGTTAGGGTTAATTTAGATTTGATAATATTATATAACAAAAAAGGAGGTAAGAAAAGTGGAAAAAGAAAGTTTGGGATTAGGAATGGTAAGTGGAATTTGTTTTAGCACACGCAAGAGAGTTGCCTCTGTCATCGTGGTACAAGACGAAAGCGGAAAACCGCTCGTAAACGGACAATGCGGGTGGGGACTACCTGGTGGTAAAATTGAAGAAGGTGAATCCCCTGCTGATGCCCTGTTCAGGGAGTGGAAAGAAGAGGTGGGGACAGAAGAAAACATTCCCATCATAGATGAGGATTCAGTAATTGTTATTCCGCGTACTGGTGATGAGGGTCCGTACAAACAGTATCTTATTCCAGTGCGCCTAGGATCTAGTCCAGCCCCACTCCGTAAAACAGGATGCCCAGGAGAAACAGGGCCTCCAACATGGATTTCCCTGCAAGACATAACTATGGGAGAAATTCCCGTTTTTTGGACCCATTGGGAAATCATAATGTATTACTGGACACGCCCGTTGGCGCGATATGACAAAGAGGCGGCATTCATCGCCACCCACCTAGCCAAGAAGCTAGGGATAGAACTGTGACAAAGAAAAAAACCCGACATCTTTTACGAGACGTCGGGTTTTTTATAATTTTTGATTGCTTCCTTAAAAGCTTGGTCCGCCAAAATTGAGCAATGAATTTTTATTTTTGGAAGCCCTCCCAATTCTTTCACAATATCTTGCGGAGTAATTTTCAGAGCTTGCTCTATTGTTAGCCCCCCATTTTTTGTAACCATTTCTGAAAAAATAGATGTTGACGCGATAGCCGAAGCGCATCCGAATGTACGCCATTTAAGTTTTTTGATTTTCACACCATCAACCCCGCCGAGCGGGGCAAGTTTTACCCACATTCGCATAACATCCCCGCAAGCAGGCGCACCAACAACACCTTCAGCATCAAACTCGCCGGGTTTTGGGTCTCTTAACAAAACATTCCTAGGATGAAAAAAATGGTCCTTCACTATGTCAGAATACTGCCAATCTGTTCCGTCTTTCATATTGCTGAAATATTTTTTAATTTTTTAATAATGTCTGGTAGAATTCCCAAAACATAATCCAATTCTCGTTTTTTGGTCTCTTTCCCCATTGTAAAACGAACAGAACCATGCGCATATTCATGCGGTCTTTTTATCGCCCTGATGACATGGGACGCCTCAAGGCTATCGGAATTGCAAGCAGAGCCCGTTGAACAAGAAACTCCCTTGGCGTCAAGGTACAATACTATCGCCTCGCCTTCAACTCCCCGAAACGAGACATTGATGTTATTGGGCAACCTTGTGTCCTGTGAACCATTCAAAATAGTATTTGGCATTTCCAAAATTTTTTTGATAAAACGATCGCGCAATTTTATTTGCCTTTCCGATTCTTTTTCCCTATCCTTTTGCGCCAACTCCAACGCTGTGGTAAATCCGACAATCGCCGGAATATTTTCTGTTCCAGAGCGAAAATTGCTTTCTTGTCCGCCCCCATACAAAAGAGGTTCTATTTTTATTCCTCTTTTTTTGTAGAGAATCCCTATTCCTTTTGGGCCATATATTTTTGAACCATTGAGAGTCATCAAATCCACACCCAACTTTTCCACATTTAAATCAAGATACGAAGGCGCCTGCACGGCATCCGTGTGAAATAAAATATTTTTATTTCTAATAATTCTTGAAATTTCTTTTATGGGTTGAATTGTCCCTATTTCATTATTGGCAAGCATTATTGATATTAAAATTGTTTCCGGCTTTAAGGCGTTTTTTAATTGTCTCAAATCTATAATTCCATCTTCGTCAACTCCTATTTCTGTAATCTGAAAACCCTCTTTTTTTAATTGCTCGCAGGCATGCAAAACCGCATGGTGTTCTATTTTTGATGTTATAATATGCAACGATTTTTTCTGTGGGATATCCGATATCCCACAAATAGCGCGAGCGACGCCCAAAATGGCAAGGTTGTCGCTTTCTGTTCCACCCGCGGTAAAAATTATTTCATCCGCCTTCGCATTGAGGATAGAGGCCGTTTTGAGACGCGCTTCCGAAATAGCTTTTTTTGCAACTCTTCCCTCTTCATATATCGCGGAGGCGTTTCCAAAATCATCAGACCAAAAAGAATCCATCGCTTTTTTAACACGAGGGTCCATAGAAGTCGTCGCCGCATTATCTAAATATACTCTCTTCATGCCTCAAATTATAAAATATTTATTTGAGTTTCGCAACTATCTTTTTTAAATACGTTTTGCGGTGGATCGGGGATATCCCATTCTTTTTTATCATTTTATAATGCAGTTTTGTTCCATAACCCTTGTGCCTGTCAAAACAATATTCAGAATTGTTTTTATGAAAACACATCATTTTTTTATCTCGCGCCACTTTGGCAATAATAGATGCCGCCGATATAAGAGGGATCTTCTCGTCGCCCTTTATTATTGTTTTTTGGTTGTAACGTTTGGGAGCATGGAGAAGCCCATCAAGCAAAACCAAATGCGATATAGTTGGTGCGGTCGCAGAAGTTATATCACATAAAATTTTCCTTAGGACTCTGGCAATGGCTAGTTTTATCGCGCGATTTATTCCAATCCTGTCTATCGTCTCCGCACCAACCATCGCCACCTTACATTCAAAATTATTTTTTATTATTTCCGTCCATTCCTCTCTCTGCTTGGCCGACAACTTTTTAGAATCTTTTATATTTTTAAATAATTTTGAATTTTTGAATTTGAGATTTGGACTTTGTTTGTTTCTTGTTACTTGTTTCTTGTTGCTTGTTGCAGCTACGGCTGCAACGGCCACCGGCCCAGCTAGTGGCCCACGCCCCGCCTCATCTATTCCAACCATAATATATTTATTTTTTCTCTTTGGCATCTTTTTTATGATAACATTTGAAGCCTAAAAACAAAAAAGCGGTTCGCC
>JAHISW010000077.1 GCA_018817995.1 Patescibacteria group bacterium
CTGCTAGAGGTAGAATAATTCACGCTAATTATAAAAGTTGGATGTTTGAGGAAGACGGAAAAGCCATCGCTGAAATTAGTCAAATTCCCCTGCGGTTGGCTTGGGCTATCACGATTCACAAAAGCCAGGGAATGACTCTTGATGCCGCCGAAATAGATTTGTCAAAATCATTCGTTGAGGGGATGGGCTATGTGGCTCTTTCCAGGGTGCGTTCGCTTAGTGGGCTAAAATTGATGGGTTTAAATGATATGGCTTTAAGAATAAATAAAGATGTTTTGGAACTTGATAAAGAACTTATAAAATCATCCTGCGATGTATGTTCAGAATTAAGCGAACTGCCGATTCAAGAAAAAGAAAAATGTCAGCAAGAATTTTTAGATTCTATTGTCGAGAAGGTTGAAGCTACTCCCGAAAAAGCCAAGAAAAATAAATCGTTAAATAGCGACAAGGCTTATTCAGTTGCGGAAATAAATAAAGTTTATCCGACTGCTTACAAAAGATGGACTGAAGACGAAGAAAAAGAATTGGTTAATGCATTTGATGCCGGTACTGTAATAAAAAAGATTGCAAAGCTTCTCGGTCGGCAAACAGGAGGCATTCGTTCAAGGCTTAAAAAATTAGGTAAAGTTGATTAAAGCATGCTATCAAAGGAGGGTTGGAAAAAATATTATAAATTCAAGACAATAATTCAATGGGCAATAATCGCGATTGTTTTGTTGATAATTCTGTTGTTTTAAAACTTGGAAATTATGAGAGAAGAAAAAATAAAACAACTGGCGCAGATTTTTGCTAAATATAAAATTTGTCCTCAAGATTGTTACGATGAATTTTCTTCGGTGCGAGTTTTTCAAAAAATGTTCCCTGATAATTATTTTAGCAAAGACTTGGAGACACTCATTTCTTATCAACTTTATGAACCTATTCAACGCGGGGCTGATTTGCCGTGGTGGGGACAAAAATATTTCACAGAAGAACCCGGGCAAAGGGTTATGATAATAAGCCAAGATTCTTTAGCTGAAGATGCGGGAAGTGTTGTGTTTTGGGCGTTTTTGTATCCAGTGCTTCATACGAAAGAAGAATATTGTAAATTTATTGATCGTCGCGGTATGAATACAAGTTTTGCGTATAATAGTTGGAAAAAAATTTTTGACCAGATTAATGATTGGATGATTGATTTGGATTTTTGCTACATTACAGATGCCTCCAAGGTTTACAAAAAATCTTCTTGGAAGAATAGAGATTTTGATCACCAGAAGAGTAAAGAATTACTTGAGGAGGAAATAGTTTTCTGTAATCCAGACGTAGTTATTCTTTTGGGAGCCCAGTCGCTCTCTTTGGTAGATTCAAACAAAAATTATGCTGAAACAGTGGAGGCCGGAAAGTCATTTTTGTTCAATGGCAGGAAATGCATTGTTTCCCCATTTTTATCCGGGAATGGGCCTTCGCAAAAAAACTTTAAAGAGCGTTTTTTTGGCTTTGTTTATCGAGTCGAACAGCTTTTAGAAAAATATGAAGATCCAAAATTTAATCGTTATAAATATATAGACAGCATGCCGCCCAGTGTTTATAAAAGCCTTCAGTATCTGATAACCGAAAAACTTTTGCGAACTGAAAGATATGAGAATTTGTATAAAGATTTTTTGCGAAAGAAGTTTGGTGCACCGCGGCAAACTTCTATTCAGGCGAGTCCTTTCGGCGAGGCCGAAAAAATAGTGGCTCGCCAAAAGATACTCAAAAAAAGAGAACAAGTAGAACAGGAACTAATAAATTTACTTAAAAAAACCAAAAGCGATTTTACACTAAATCACATTAAAGACATTATTTACAACGAAGAAGAAACGGGCGATTTAGTAAAAATTATTGCCATGTTTGACCGCGGCCAAGGATTATTAAAAATGGACAACATTTTGCAAGTTATAAATGAGGCATGGAATCTTTTTCCGCATAGATGTTTGGATGGTCTTTCACCGGAAGAAAAATTGCTGGAGTATAGAATGGAGCACTAAAATGAGACACCCCAAAACCCTTAAAATTATGTCGTTTTTGTCGCTGTCCCATTTTGGGGTATAGATGCGACTGCCTTATTTTGGTACCATAAAATCAGCCAAAACAGCCCTCAACGGCCTAGCCCAGCTTGGTTCTAGACTGATGTGGTCAGCCAGTTTGGAGAAGGGGCGGCAAAAACCGCCTTTTCTCCTTTAATAGAGCCATATTTTGAAAAAAGCGTCCCAAAATGAGGGAGATTGTGTTAAAATAGCAATATGCAGCTAATCAGACAAGAAAACTTTAATAAAAAAATCAAAGAAAATTTTGATTATAATTTTGATGTTGACGAGCGAGGACTTTATTCTATTTCAATCACAGCCACTTGTCGTTCCGGTAAACAAATAGGTGAAAGAGGTGGAGAAGATTTAAGAGTAGAAATAGATAATCAAAGTTTTAGAGAAATTCCATCAGAAAAAAATATTCAATTATACAATATTCCGGCTTCATGGAACGGAACAAAACTCAAAGGTTTAAACAAAACCGTTGTTTTTATATTATGGCTGGAAAAAGGAAATCATAAAATTACTTTTATACCTGACAGAGGAGCAAAAATAGAAAACATAAAGACTGAATTCATTGAAAGTACTTCAAAAATAAAATTTGATCTTGGAAAACAAGCTGAAGATGGCGACAGAAGGCCATGGTATACTTTTGTCTTAATTGATTTGCCTTTAAAACAAATCAAAGCAGAGGTAACAACTAAATGGAGATTCCCGGACAGTGATGATGTCAAGTTGATAATTGATGGCAAAACAAGAAAGAATAAATGGTCAATTTTTCATAGATATTGGTGTTGGGCTGGGACCGTTGTTAAGAAGTTGAGGAGTAAAGAAATAGAAGAAAAGAAATTTGAAGAAAATTTAAATTCGGGTATTCATTATATTGAATTTTGGGCAGACAAAACTCCGACTCTGCATAACGTAGCGTTAGATTTTGGAGAATTTAAAGAGCCGTTTTTGAAAGGTTGGATTACTGACCCCAATGAAGATATAAGAGAGGTTAGTTTGAGAAGTGAACCTTCAAACAAAAGAGAAGACACAATTATTGCAAAAATATCTGTAGGCGAAGAAGTAAAAATTTTAGAAGAGATTATTGAGGGAGATCATGTTGCTTTCAGATCTAACATTTGGCATAAAGTAGAACACAGAGGGCAAGAAGGCTATATTCTTTCTACATATATTGATATAGTTGGCAGAACCACTAAACAAATTCAGGAAAAGATTATTAAAAAAGCAAAAGAATTAAAAGTCGATCCGGAAATTATTTTAGCGCTTGCCGAATGCGAATCTCATTTTAAGCAATACGCTGTTTCTAAAGCTGACGCAAAAGGCATTATGCAGCTTGCGCCGATTCTTATTGAAGATTTGAATGATCCACATAGGCCTTATTATAACCCCATAGATAATGAATTTGATATAGACCAAAATATTAGCGGAGGTATAAAATATTTTAAGTGGCTTTATTATGAGCGCTACAAAAACGACAAAGATAGATTACGAAAAGCACTAGCCGCATACAATTCAGGTCATAATAGTGTAGAAGTTGGTAAGCCATTAGAGTTGGAATTATATGAAGGTCAGACAAAAAGAATTGTTGATTGCGCCCAGAACCATCTAAAGAAAAAAACTTTTAAGAAAATTTTGAAATCTTTGGCAAAAGTTGGAATTGGTTTGTTTTTAATTGTCCAATTGTTTTCATTTTACGAAGCCTTGATTGAACCAGAAAACGAAATAATTACTTATCCAGGCGATAATTCTGCAAATGTTATCCAAACCGTCAGGAATACTGAACCAGATACTCAATTACTGGAGTTTCCAAGTATAGTTTGGGATAAAGATGTAGAAAAATTAGCCTTTTTTAATAAAGAAGCGAAACTTGTTAAAATAATACCAATTGAAAGATTAGATTTGGATTTAATATTTTCTGAATTTGTAAGCGAAAACTCAATTTATATTGCAGATGAATTTATTGAATTTCCTGAAAACGTTTTTTATTTTTTAATTAGCACTTTTGGTTATTGCGGGGCTAGCGGTAATTGCACTTGGGGACTTTATCAGCTTGACATCGAAAAAGACAAATTAGCGCTTATTGATGATGGTATATTTGGATCAGGAATTAGTTTTTATTTATCGCCAGATAATAAAAACTTGGCAATAGAGAGAAGTGTGCATGGTGGTATTTGTAATTACGGTAATTATTTTGATGTGATTGATTTAGAAAATTTTGAGAAAACAGAAGTTAGGAAGCTTATGAATCAGGAAAAGTATTGGGTTAACTTGATAGAATCTTTGGAATGGATAAATAATAACGAGATTAAGATTAAAACAGAACAATTTAATTGTGATGATAATGAAGGTCCGCTTCTTAAAAGAGTTTTGTTTTACGATGTGAGAAGTGGTAAAGTTCGTATTTTAGAAAGTAAAATTAGTAAATTTCAGGGTGCGGGGTAAAGTTGTTTGTACCTTGTATTTCTTCCCATGCCAATACGTTCAACTTTTTTAAAGCGCATTAATTTATTTAATGCTTGTCTGACAGTTGGCTGGGCTACTTTTGTGTTTTTAGCAATTTCACCTGGTGTGGCGCTATCAACCTTTTTAATGTATTCCCAAACGGCTGTTTGTTTTTTGGTAAAGAGTTTTTCTATCCTTTCTTTTGATAATAATTCAACTGCTATTTGAGATTGTTCTAGGAAAATAGCAAGAAAGAAATTAAGCCACGGAGTGATATCATTTTTTTTCTCATCAATATTTTTTTGGCTTCTGCGAAGAGAAATATAATATTCTGGTTTATTGTCTTCAACAAGTTTTTCATGAGAAACATAGGGCATGTATAAATAGCCTTCTTTGAGTAGAAGAAGATTTGTAAGAATACGAGAAAGACGGCCGTTTCCGTCTTGGAATGGATGAATAGCTAAAAATTCAACAATAAAGTTGCTAACAATAAGCAGTGGGTGATATTTTTTTTCTTTAAGCGCTTCTTGTGTCCATTCAACTAATTCCTGTGTTTTTTTAGGAGTAAGATATGGTGGTGTGGTATCAAAGAGAACAGCAATCGGGTTGTTGGTGTCGTCAACCATACATACTTTGTTTTCTTGTTTTTTATAGTCGCCTCGATGTGTTTTGTCTTTTTCAACATATTTGAGAAGTTCTTGATGAAAATGTTTGATAATATTTTCGTTAAATTGTAGTTTTTTCCACGAATTGAAAACATTATCAAGTAGTTCATAATACCCCCTGACTTCTTGTTTGTCACGATTAGTAAATTTTTGTATATTCAGACCACGCATTAATCTTTCCACATCTTCATCGGATAGTTGAGCACCTTCAATACGAGTAGATGCTCCGGTGGAAGTAATCAAAACAGATCGCTTGAGACGTCCTAAAATCTGTGGGCTTAGCTGAGCTCCCTTGCTCCATTGTCCTTTTAATTCATCAATTTGCGCTATTTTTGATACAATGCTGGCTTGAATATGTTTAATTCGCTGGTCAAAATTTTTGTTTTTTGTCATGATTGTTCTGTGTGTTAATCTAATACTTTTAACTATATCAGATTATATCAGATTAAAAAATTAAAATCAAATACAATTTTAACCCATCTAGGGCGACCGAGACGGTTCGAATCCTGGTCCTCCAGCAGTCTAGTGAGAGTGACCGAGGAGGGTTTATATAACCCATAAGATTAATTATTAATTTATTTTATATAAAATGAGTGCGTATTTTCGAAAATATCGCAAAGGTAATTTTTTTGAGAAGGTCTTAATTAA
>JAHISW010000078.1 GCA_018817995.1 Patescibacteria group bacterium
CCACATTTTTCACAATAAACAACAGGTATTGGCGGTCCCCAATATCTTTGTCTGCTAATGCACCAGTCACGCAATTTATAGTTTACCGTTCTTTTCCCCAGTCCTTTTTCTTCCAGCCACTCAATCATTTTGTTTATTCCCTCTTCTTTTCCCAAACCATCCAAAAATCCTGAATTAATGTAAGGGCCATTTCCTCCTTTCAAAACTTCTATAATAGGTAGCTTATACTTTTTAGCAAACTCCCAATCTCTTTGGTCGTGGGCCGGCACAGCCATAATCGCGCCCGTTCCATATCCCATCAAAACATAATCAGCTATCCAAACTGGAATTTTTCCGCCATTTACCGGATTTACAACCCATATTCCCTCCAACCTCACTCCCGTTTTTTCCTTGTTTTCAATTCTTTCCATGTCTGATTTAGCTCCTGTTTTCTTGATATATTTTTTAACCTCCTCAAAATTTGAGATTTGAGATTTGAGATTTGAGATTATTTTATGCTCTGGGGACATTACAAAATAAGTAGCGCCAAAAAGCGTATCCGGACGTGTTGTAAAGACGTCAATCGTTTGAAGTCCGACTTCACACACTTGCTGTGGGAAGTCGGACTTCGCTAGTTGAAATTTAACAAGCGCCCCCTCCGATTTTCCTACCCAGTTTCTCTGCGCTGATTTTGTAATCTCGCTCCAGTCCATCTTCTCAAGTCCATCCAATAATCTCTGGGAATAATCTGTTATCTTGAAAAACCATTGCTTCATTTTTTTCTTTTCCGGAATTGTTCCGCATCTTTCACACCCACCTCCTTCAATTTGTTCATCTGCTAGCACCGTCTTGCAACTTGGACACCAGTGAAGCAATGCCTCTTTCTGAAAAGCCAATCCTTTTTCAAAAAGTTTAGTAAAAATCCACTGTGTCCATTTGTAATATTCCGGAGTAGTAGTATCAACTTCTCTTGTCCAATCGCACCCCAAACCGGCAGAAACCAACTGTTGGCGAAAATTGGCTTTTGTTCTTTCAAGCATTTTCGAGGGGGTCTCTCCTATTTGTAAAGCGTAATTTTCACTATGAATCCCGAAGGCGTCAAAACCAATCGGTTCAAAAACATCATACCCTTTCAGTTTTTTATACTTAGCCAAAACATCAACACAAGTAAAAGCGTAAAAATTCCCGATATGAAGACCTTCAGCGCTTGGATAAGGAAACATAAATAAAGCATAATAAGGATTTTTTGCTTTTTTCAAGTCAAGGGTAAAAGTTTTGTCTTTCACCCATTTCTCCGCCCATTTCTTTTCTATTTTTTTATGGTCGTATTGCATGATTTTTCTCCCTATTAAGTTAAGGATTTTTTAAAATATTATGAGTTCCAATTTTTCGCAAAATATAATAATCTTGCGCAACCTGAAAAGTAAACCTATAAGAATCTGTTACTCTGCACTCCCAAATATCTACCGTGCCCCTCATTTTTTTGAGATTTAAAGATGGATGTTTCGGGTTTAATAATAAAAGATCCAATTGCTTTTGTGTGGTTTCTTTAATTTGCTGAGGTAATTTTTTATATTGCTTCTTAAATTTTAAGGCTCGGAAAAATTGCATATTAATTTTAGGATTCTAATTCTTTTATTAAATCCTTAGCACTGGAAAAAGGACCCGCAAGCCGTCCTTCCGTAATATCCTTATCGACTTCTCGTTCCCCTTTTTGCCATTCCTTCGTCCAAAACCATTTTTGGGCAGGATCAATATCAATCATTTTTTTAGGAGCAAAAACAAATTTGCCTCTTTGTAGGTCAGCTTCCAAATAATCTCCCTCTTTTAGGGAAAAACTTTTTCTGAGTTTAGCGGGTAGTGTTATTTGATAATTTTTTGTTATTTTAACAAGTGTTTTCATTTTATAATTATATTAAAAAATACTAAATTAGTAAATTACTATTTTAGCATATAGCATCTAAAAACCACGTCAACCCCACCCAATACTCTATTCTTCCTATTTGACGCGACCGCGTTATTTGGGTAGAATAGAAATATGCCTAAACACAAACCCATAAAATTTGAATCAACACTCGAAACGACCACAACAAAAGAGGTTTTAAGA
>JAHISW010000079.1 GCA_018817995.1 Patescibacteria group bacterium
AAATCAGAAGCAGATGAACCCAGGGTCAATCCCTCTGAACCACTTATGGTCAAAGTGTTGTATACAGTGGTCGCGCCAGTGAATAAAGCAGTAGAAGAAGCGTGTATCATTCCAGTAAAATGATTTATATCTGTTGCCGCATCACCAAGTGTAACATTGCCACTTAAAGTAGATGCGCCCGACACAGTCAATGTCCCACCTGTATTTATATTCGTACTGATTGTCGTGGCGCCATAAACAGTAACTATAGTAAACAAAAAAGCAACCATAGTTGAAATAGCAATCGGTAAGTAATATTTTTTCATATAATCTAAACTTAATCTAAGCTATTAAAATTATTAAATAATAAAAAAACCTATAACCCCTATAACCTATAATTTTATATTTCGACTTTTATATTAACTAAATTATTACCTCAATAATAATTACTTTAATAATAAAGCATTTGTTCAAAAAAACCAAAAAAGTAACTGTGGATAACTCCGACAATAATAAAAAAGTTTCTCTATAAAAAAACTATGGAAGTTGAACTTCCATAGTTTTTTTATCAGACATTGCCCTATCGGACTATCGGACAAAAATAACTATGGATTTCTGCCTTCTTTGATTTCGTTTATATAATACTCTGCTTGTTCTTTAAAACCTGGATTGAGCTCCATCGCTTTTTCCAGTTCGCTAATGGACAACTCTTTCTCTCCTAACTTTAAGTAAGTCGCCGCAAGATTAACATGGTGTTGGGCGTTTGCGGGGTCTTGTTCTATGAACAAAAGCCATATATCTCTAACCTTCTCAAAGTTATCCACAGCAGCATAAGCATTTACTATTTTCTGGTTTGCTATAACTTTTGAAGAATAATGCTCCATCAAAAGATCTTCAGCTTCTTTTTCCTTTTCATTCATAATATAGAGAGTCGCCAAATTATTTATCGCTTCCCCGTTGGAATTTTCTAACGCATAAGCTTTTTCAAGTAGTCCTAAGGCCTTTCCTTTGTCCCCCGAACTCAAATAGACGTCCGCTTCAACAAAATATAATTGCTGTTTCCCCGGAGAAAGTTCAATGGCCTTATCTAAAATTTTTATAGCATCCTCCAACCTCCCTCCTCTTCCGTAAATTGAACCCAACATCACTAAATAACGGACATCATTTGGATTTTTTGCAACCTGTTTCTCCATCTCCTCTATCGCTTTTGTTAATACTTTTATTTTATTCTCTTCAGAAATCTCTTTTGAACCAATAACAGCATTAGCATAACTCATCAATTGCTCCCTTGTTTCGCCTGTTCCAAAAGTACCATAACCAATAACTTCATCTATTTTCCCGAGCACATCATCTACGTTTGTTGTTTGTCTTGAAAGATAAAGAGCATCCAATAACGTATTACAAGCTTTCATCGGTTTTATATTCGCAAAATACAAAGAAGAAATAACCAAAATAAAGGATGCTGTTACCGCCAAATACCCTCCCATGCCAGGATCTTTAAGAACACTGCTCCTTTTTTCTTTTTCATCCTCTTTCTTTTTGTTTGCGCTCCACGAAAAGTGGATATATCCCAAAACAGAAAAGAACACAAAATAAGACGTCAAATTATCAAAAACAAAAAGATTGTGAAAAATATAAGCCCCAAAGAGCGACAATACCAAAACAAATTCGAGTAATTTAAAATTTTTACTTTTCCAAACCCGCCAAGACATATAGATAGCCGTAGCAAAGATACTTAAGTAAGAAATAAAACCAATTATCCCCGTGGTTATCAACCAATCAAATAAAACATTGTGGGCCCTATCAAACCACGGCTCTTGTTTGTAAAGAATAGGTTCAAAATACTTATTAAAAACCAAATTATAATTTTCGGGTCCCCACCCTAAAATAGGATGCTCTTTGAAACCCTCAATGGACATTCCCCAAATAGTAAACCTTGATTCCACCGTTTGTTCGGAAAATGAAAGACTGGAAAACCTTGAAAGCACATAATTTTCTTTTACAAAAGATGTATCTTTTATAAATAAAAATAAGCTAATTACCACAACAAACGCAACCAGTAGACCCACAAAAAAATACCGTAATTTTTTATTATGCCCCAAAAAAGCCATTAATAAACCCATCAAAAACAAGCCACCCAAAAAACCCAAAATAGCCCCCCTTGTCGCCGTCAAAAACATCACAAGCGCTTCAAGCGCAAAAAGAACGCCCAAAGAAATACGTATCCACTTTTGGCGAAACCAAATGAAGAACAAACTGATTAAAAATAGATGGAATATGATAAAAATGGCCAAATATGTGGCATTGCCAAAAGTGGCGTCCAGCCTTGTGGAACTTTGATGGATTGCCGCCTTGCCAAAAAACTGAAGAAAACCATAAAACGTGGCGATAAAACTAACGCCAATCATTGCGCCAAAAAGAATCTTCCAATCTTTTTTGACTCTCAAAACACTGGCCAAAATTAAAAAATAAGCAAAAAGATGTAATTGACCAACCAGTCCTTCCATTCTTTCGTAATTAGACCAAAAACTGCGATAAATGTTTTCGCCAAAAAACGTTGCTAAGACTAAAATAAAAAATGTGGCTGAAACAGCAATCAAAAGGGGCGATTTTTTGGGTCTATATTTTTTATCAAAAACAGCCACAAAAACCCACAGGAAAAATAAGATTTCCACCATTATTCTGAAAAAGAAATTTTTACCCGTAATAAAAGGAAAAAACAAAAAGTCAACTACAATTAAAGACAAAAGAGGCAAAACAAAAAGCCCTCCCTTTATCACGTTCACTACATAACGAATACCCTTTTCAGACATAAGATTTATCCTAACATAACCAGGATTGTTTTGAAACACTATTTTTGTACCCTTGCCATAGTAGAAACTTTATTGTGCTTGGCCGTTTTATATGATATAAATAATACAATCCAAAAGGACGATATGAATTCATCAGTAAATTTTAGAACCTTCTTGCTTGTTTTGGGAGACTTAATCTTGTTTTACGTAAGTCTTTTTTTGGCTTTGAGTATACGATACCAATCAATCATCAGTAAAGATGTCTGGAATACACATCAAATACCTTTCCTTTATGTTCATATCCTGTGGCTCTTTATATTTTATATTGCCGGATCCTATGACATTAAAACTTTTGTTTCTTATAAGAAAATATTTGAACAAATTTTAAAATCAATCCCTGCAATTGTCACCGTGGCCATAATTGTTTTCTATCTCATACCATCCGCGCTTATTACACCAAAAACCAATCTGATTATAGATGTTCTTTTCCTCACAATTCTTTTAGTTCTTTGGAGAAGATTGTTTTGGACTCTAAATAAAAAAGCATCAA
>JAHISW010000080.1 GCA_018817995.1 Patescibacteria group bacterium
CCCCGCATTATCTGTTGATGGCATGTTATAGGCTGTTGTGTGTCCTGGGTTACTCAAGGATACAATTAAGATTAAGTTCTTTGAAATAGAGTAACAGAACTATGTTTGAGATGATAGACTCTAAATAATAACTTGAAACGAGCTAATCAAAGAGAGATTGGAAGGTCTCACAGAAGATTATTATTAGAGATTTGGTCTATCGGCTAAGATGTTCGAGCATATTAGTCAAACCGCCTTAAGGTGCTTACTTTTAACGAGTTGGTATTGAGCGGTAAGGTCAAAGAATCTGTGGTCGTTTGTATGATAATTCAGATTTATGGTGGGAGTAAAGAAGCTGAATGAAATGTGAATGAACCCTTGTAGAGGTGTCGTAAATAACATTTATATTGTCAAAATTTTTCAAGTGTCTCAATTCACTTTGCAAAACCACTTTTTTGTTAATCGTGGAGATGATGCCATTGTCTTCGGAGATAGTTATGGACTTCTTTTTGTAGCAAATGAGCGTCTTTTGAAAATCAAAATTTAAAAAATCCTTAGACAAATAATCTAAGTCGTCTAAAGTAACGCCGGCTGCGCAAACTTTTCTGCCGATATCTTTTTCCTCATCTTTCTCAATAAGCAAGACGCTTAAATTCGAGTTTCCTAAATTTTTAGCGCATTCAATACCGGCAAAACCAGCACCGATAATAACAACATCGTAATAATTTCTTAAATTTTTAGAATCCATATGATTTATAGTTATTATAAAGGTATTTTGAGAAATTTACCAGTTACTTAGAATTAAACCAAAAATTTGCGAATCAGGCAAATAGCAAAAACCCCGTCATCTAACTGTCACACAACTCATGCTATAGCATATTATATGTGATGGTATGTTTTACGTTTTATATATGTATTCTACTAATTATTACAAATCAAACCATTCTTTAAGGTATCCTTCGTTCTCTATGTCCTTAAGTACAAAATAATTAACAAACTCTCTTATTTTAAAATGCTCACAAATGAAATCTGTTTCATTTCTACATTCATAAGGCAAAATAAACACGCTTTTTTGCAACGGATAAAAACCCAGGTCTTGTAATTTAAAAGTTAACGCATTTCTTGCTTTTTTGTGAATTTCGGGAATATCAAACATAACAAGTCGCCACATTTTATCCCATTTTTTAGGAATGGAAATTTTTACATCTTCGTATTTATACTTCAAAATTCTTTTCTCACCATCTCCTGTTATTTTTATAATTTCTTCACCTTTTTTATTGTAAGAAATTTTAACCAATTTTTCTCTAGTCAAATTAGACAAAGTGCGCCTTAATCTCCATCTGTCCTTTGAGCTTTTTGTATCAAACAATTTAGCAACTTGCGCAAAGTTTGGCGCAACAAAACAAATTGCTATAAAACCACCAAGAGCCAATCCTTTTAGTATTTCTCTACTAAGCTCTCCTCTTGAATATTTTGTCTTCATTTTTTATTATTTATTAGTGTTTGTTAATGTTATTTGTTATTGCTTCTTACTATTATTTTAGTAACTTTTTTATACTATCACATAACTCATGCTATAGCACGAATTATGTGATAATTGAAAAAACAAAAAAAATACAGTATATTATAAACGGTATGTTATAATTTGTTTTAATATTATATATTTTTAGTATTATATATGAAGTTTGGAGAGGTGCCTGAGTGGCTGAAAGGAGCAACCTGCTAAGTTGTTGACCGGGCAACTGGTCCGAGGGTTCGAATCCCTCCCTCTCCGCCAGATGTCCAAGTTAAGCCATATTTTGCCCCATTCATACAAAACCTACCTTGGTTTTGGTGGAATGGGGCTGTTTTTGTGTTGATTTTATCTTGCCACAACTGCGCCTATAACTTCTTTGGCGCCGGCTTTTAGCAAAACTTTTTTTGCTTCGTTTATTGTCGCGCCCGTTGTTGACACATCGTCAACCAGAAGAATCGTTTTGTTTTTTATACTCTCACTGTTTTTTACGGAAAAGGCATTTTTTAAATTTTTTAATCTTTTTTCTCTGTTTTTTATTTCCACTTGTGGGACGGTATAGAGGTTTCTATAAAGGACATTATTTATCATTGTAACGGACATTCCCGCCGAGCGGGATAAATTTTCTGACAAGTGCTTGGCAATTAGTTCTGCCTGATTAAACCCTCTTTTTCTTAGCCGTTTTTTATGAAGAGGGATTGGCACAATAACTATTGAGGTTGAACCTCGATAGTTGGGTTTTGGTAGTTTTTCGCGGAGTGGTTCTACTAGTAATTCTGCCAATGGTTTTGCCACGCGTTTTGCTCCTCTGTATTTTAGCGCCCGTATCGCTTTTTTTATAGCTTGTGACTGATATGACACAGCTGATATAATCTTTTCATCGTTTTCGCAGGAGCGGGGCAGATGTCTTTGGCAGGTAGCGCAAAGTATCTCTTTTTCTTTTCCGCACCCAAAACATTTTTCGGGGAAAAGGGTGTCTAAGATTCTATTTGTTATTATTTTTATCTTGTTTATGACTAGCATGTGGATAACTTTCAATACTTTGTTCAATTGTTTTTTATTTTTGTGGTATAATTTGAGCATAAGGTTTTAATAGTTAGCGGGCAAGGTCATATTAAAATGCGATGGATAAAAATTTTTTCGGCAAGTTGTTTCCCTGGAATTTTAATTTCTGGGCCAGGAGTCAGGGTGTAATTGGCATTGATATTGGCAGTTCTTCTATAAAGATTGTTCAATTAAAAAAAGAAAACGAGCAGGCAGTTTTGGAAACTTATGGCGAGTTGGCTGTCGGTCCTTACGCGAAACGTTTGGTTGGACAAGTTACGCAACTTTCTGAAGAGGCGATGATTTCCGCGCTCAAAGATCTTCTGAAGGAATCGGGGGCAAACGCAAAGAGCGCCATAATAGCGACTCCGATTAGGGATGGTTTTGTGACAATTCTGGAACTTCCTCTTGTGCAGGGAAGTCAGATGGATGAAGTTGTTAAATTTGAAGCTCGTAAATATATTCCGGTTCCCCTGAGCGACGTGGAAATGGATTGGGTGGTTTTAAACAGTAGCTCAAAATCTAGGGAAGTAGAAGAGGCAGGTGAAAATGGCGGAGACAATGAAAATGAAATTCTAGAGAAAGACAATCAGAGAAAGAATTACAAGAAGACTGTTAGTGTGCTGTTGGCCGTGGTTTCAAAAGAAATCATACAAAAGTATAAGAATATTGTTACCGGAGCAGGGCTTAAGATAAAATCATTTGAAATAGAAATTTTTAGTGTTTGGCGGTCTTCCAGATTTCGACAGATTACTCCCGTTATGACTATTGATTTGGGCGCGTCAAGCACAAAGATGAGTGTGGTTGACAATGGGGTATTGATGGCCTCACATGCAGTTGGCAGAGGCGCGCAAGAATTGACGGATGCTATTTCGAAATCTTTGGGTGTTGGATTCCAAAGAGCAGAAGAAATGAAAAGAGAGATAGGTCTTTCGCCGAGACCGGAGTATGGGGAGTTGGTGGGCGTGTTGGAATCGGTGTTGAATTTTATATTTTCCGAAGCCAAACAGTTTATGTTGGCCTATCGTAGAAAGTATAACAGTTCGGTAGGGCAGGTTGTTATGGTGGGAGGGGGGGCTTCTTTGAAGGGAATTGTTGATGTGGCCGTTAAGGAGCTTGGTGTTGAAGTTGTGACCGCTGATCCTTTCTCAAAGACAGAGTATCCGCCCTTTTTGCAGGAAATTTTGAAGGAGATTGGTCCCAGTTTCTCCGTCGCCATAGGGTTGGCGCTAAAGTCTTTATAATATGGAAAAAGAGAAATTATCTTTTATACCAAAAACATCTTTCGGGAACAACAATGAATCTGTTTATGCCCAAAAACAAGCGGGTGTTGGTTTTGTATTTAAGATATCGGCGTTTCTTTTTGTTTTGTCGTTCATTTCTCTTGGCGGTGTTTTGGCATACAAAAATATTGTCAGTGGACAAATTGAAGAATTCTCAGCTTCCCTGGATCGCGCTCAAGCCGCTTTTGACATTGCTGTTATTTTGGAGATAGAGAAAATATCGTCAAATATATCAATTGCGAAGAGCCTTCTTGATACGCATCGTTTTCCTTCCGTTATTTTTGATGTTATTGAAAAGATAACCCACAAAAATGTCGGTTTCAGTGGATTGAGTTATTTGCACAATCCGGAGGGTGTTACTAAAGTTATCTTGAATGGCGAAGCGAAAGATTACGTCTCTTTGGCACAGCAATCCAATATTTTTGAAGA
>JAHISW010000001.1 GCA_018817995.1 Patescibacteria group bacterium
ACTACGAATACAGATTGGAGTGGATATCCATATCAACAAAAAATGCCGTATTTTTGTTTAGCAATTCATATATAACACGCAAATCGCCCGTAATACCTATGCTACGGTACCCGACATACTTACCATGCAAAGGATGATTGTTTAAAGTTGGATGAAAAGGATTTTTTAAAAAAAGATTCCTTCTCCCTTTAAATTTTTTCTTTTCATTCAATCGAAGTTTTTTGTACTTTTTATTGAAATTTTTATGAAGAATTATTCTCATAAAGAATCGAGATATTCATCCATTTCTTTAGCAGAAACAAACGGCCCGGCAATATTCTTACCAGTCCTGTAATCATTTCTCGCTTCTTTAATAATACCCTCCAAGTAAGGAGTCATCCTGCGTGTTACAGAAAAATGCACTTCGCGTTTTCTAACAAATTGTTTCAAAGAAGCATTAACGATGGCGCTCAAAGAAAGCCCTATTTCACCGGCTAGTTTCTGAGCCGCTTCTTTGACCTCCTTGTCCGCTTTTATGTTTATTACTGTCTTCATAACCGTAGTATATACAACGGTTAACCTGTGTCAAGAGTATGTGGCAACTTCTGTTGTTTTGAATATTTTAAATATGGTATAATTTTGGCAATGTCTAAATTAAACTTAATAACAAAATATTCTGTCTTTTTATTGTTGGGAACTATGTTTGGATTGATGTTTTTTTCAGCATGGAACGATTCGGGAACAATGGACGAACTAGCCCATATCCCATCGGGCTACTCATATCTTACAGAAAGAGACTACCGGTTAAATCCCGAGCACCCTCCTTTGATTAAAGATTTATCCGCAATCCCCTTGCTCTTTTTAGACTTAAAGTTCCCCACCGATGTTCCCGCCTGGACAACATATAAAAACGGCCAATGGGACATGGGAAGAATTTTTATTTATGAATCGGGAAACGATGCCGATAAAATTTTCAAATTTTCTCGTATCCCTGTAATGCTTCTGGCTATTCTTTTTGGATGGATGTTTTTCAGATGGACGCGCGGTTTGTATGGAAATAAAGTTGCCTTTCTGTCTCTGTTTTTGTTTGCTTTTTCTCCCACATTTTTAGCGCATTCAAGATATGTGACAACCGACCTGGCGGCAGCTTTCGGATTTTTTATAGGTATCTCCGCTTTTCTTAATTTTCTTTTTCGACAGGAAACACCCCAAGGTAAAAAGAGTCTCGTTATCGCGGGTATCGCTTTTGGTGTCGCTCAACTTTTGAAATTTTCTTTGATGCTTTTGGCCCCTATTTACATAATACTCGGTATTTTATGGATATTTCTAAGAGAGTATGAAAATTTTAAACTTAAAAAATTTATCAAAGAAGAATTTTTAATACTGTGGAAAATTCTACTAATCGGTGTTCTGGGAATATTGCTGGTTTGGACGTTCTATTTATTTCATGTTTGGCAATACCCTATTGAAAATCAAGTTAGCGACGCGACATTTCAGCTACAAACGCTGGGAATGCGTTCAATGGCAAATTTAACCGTTTGGCTTTCCGGAATTCCCGTCCTGCGCGGATTTGGACAATATTTACTTGGTCTTCTCATGGTTTTACAAAGAGCCGCCGGTGGAAACACAGCTTACTTCTTTGGAGAAGTTTACAATCTAGGATGGCCAAGTTATTTCCCTCTTCTCTATTTACTTAAAGAGCATCTTGCTTTGCACATTTTAACACTCATTGCTTTGATTTTTGGTTTGCGAAATATTGTCAAAAGTAAAGAAAAAAATTTCGCAAGCGCTGTAAACTGGTTAAAAGAGAACTTTGCCCTAACCGCAAGTTTTATATTTCTGGCAATTTACTGGATACAGGCCATTACCAGTCCGCTAAATATTGGGATAAGACATGTTATGCCAACATTTCCTTTTATTTATTTAATGGTTTCAAGACAAATAATTCGCTGGGTTAGAAACTACTCAATGGACGCGCCACTAACTTTCTGGGAATGGATGAAGGAATTTTACCAACATTATATCAGACCAATCAAAAGAGGGGCTCTTGTCACGGCGCTTTTGTTATGGATGTTTATTTCAACAATTATTGCCTTCCCGCACTTTGTCTCTTTTTACAATATATTGGGCGGTGGAACATCTGGCGGATACAAAATAGCCGTAGATTCTAACTACGACTGGGGGCAAGATTTATATCGGCTTAAAGACTGGACAGACAAAAATGTACTTCCTAATGATAAAATTGCTATAGCATATTTTGGAGCAGGAAATCCTGGCTATCTTTTTGGAGATAAGCAGGAATCGTGGTGGTCAAGCAAAGGATCGCCAGCTGAAAAAGGAATAAAATGGTTTGCCATTTCCGCGACGCTTTTACAAGAAACGAAAGCGATAGGAATAAAGGGATTTAAAATAGATGCGGAAAATAAATACGACTGGCTCTTGGAAAAAGAACCAGTCGCTCGAGCGGGAACCTCAATATTTATCTACAAATTCTAACTCAACTATCAACATCGGATGTTGATAGTTAGAAATTTTTTACAAATTTATAAAATCTTATCAACCGCTTTCATAAAATCCTCAAAATCACCGATATCTTGCCTTGCATATTCTAATATCTTTTTATCATCAACTTCCCAGTACTGATGCATTAATTTATTTCTAAATTTGACTATTTTTCTAAGACGCGAGGACAAATCTTCGCCAATAAAGTTTTCTTTGCTAAGAACTTCA
>JAHISW010000081.1 GCA_018817995.1 Patescibacteria group bacterium
ACATATAAGTATTTAATTTTTTCTAAAAAATCATTGGACTTTTTCTCAAAAAAGGAGGAATAGGTGTGTGGACATTACCTAAACCCCTTGACAAAAGTAACAAAATAGTATAATATCTTGGTAGATATTGTGGACATTGATAAATTACTTGCAAGACATTGGTCACAGCCAAAAGGTGCTTAACTATAGGCATTTCCTGGCTGTGACTAAAAGTGGTCATGGTTCCTGCTCGGATTAGAGCAAACAAAAACCTAACTTAGGGAAAGGAGAATTACCATGAGTACAGAATTTGCATCTGCAAGCTATACGGCCGGGCAACTTAACGCAATGGTGAAATTGCTCAAAAAGCAGGCTGGAGAAGATGGACCTTGTCGCTTTCTCCGTGGCGAGATCACGGTCACTGAGCCGGAACACGCATGGCGCGAACAAGACGGCGTCATCTACTTCTCAGTCACCAGTGATGGCACGACCGGAGAAGAATGGATCAAGCGGCTGGAAGGTAAAAACTTCCGTGTAAGCGACTACGCCAAAAGTGTATTGCGTTCCTCGGACTTCAAGCCGACCGATGGTGTCACGACTGAAATCGCTGTTCTCAAAGGAATGCTTTTCTCGGACGATGACCGGGTCACGAAGAAGATCTGTGCTGAGGCTGACAAAAGGAATCTTACGAAGCCGAATGCCGAAGTCGCTTGTCTTATTCGTGAGAAATTCACAGACAAGGAGTTGGAGGCTATGGGTCGTCTCTGGGGGATCGTCGCAATGCACGAGCCCATCAAGGATTCTGATGGCGCTCCGCTCCTGCTCGACGCGCACCGTGTCGGCGTTGGTCGTTGGCTCCACGCGTACTTCGGCCACCCTGACTTCAGGTGGCTCTGTGAGCACGGGTTTGCGTTCGCTGTCTCGCAAGTATAGCGCTCAGCGCTAAGTCACTGTGCTCTTGCACTTTGACACTTAGTCCTTATCCCTGGGTACCTTTGGTACACAGGGATTTTTTTGATAAAATAAAAAATGGTACTAGGTGAATATGCGGACGGTTACGGCTTTCCGCTACCGAATCCAGTAATATGACAGACCTAGAATATTTCCAGCTACGGTTTGAAATAGAGTGGTCTGTATGAGCTTTCAAAAAAGAAAATACTTGGTGTAAGGTACTGGGGTATTATAGATACCAAATAATATACAATCTCAAGATCGCCCGACAGGGTTTCAAGAGGTGGTGGTATGGAAGGTACTTTACACAATTCTGATGGCGCTCCGAACCTGCTCGACGCGAACCGTATCGACGATGGTCGTTGGCTCAACGCGTACTACGACAACCCTGACAACAGGTGGAACTGTGAGAACGGGTTTGCGTTCGCTGTCTCGCAACTCTCTTCTTTCTCTCCCTATTTGGGAGAGTTTTGTTTTGTTACATTTCCATACCAGCCTCCAAGCATTTTACCAATACTATCTAACTTCAGCGAGAGAGCGATATATTTTTTGTTATCTAAACTTTTAATCTCCCAAAGAACCATTAGTAAAATTTTTAATGTATCTAATTTTCGTATAGCTAGACGTATATACGATGCTTTTTCATCTTGCTTGAGAAAACTAGCAAAAGAAACTATTTCAACAACATCGATAAAATACTTATCTATTTTTTGACCCAGAGAGTGTCTATGTAATTTAGGTAAGTCTTTGTAATATGTGAACCACAACAAATATACCTCTTTTAACCTTTGTAACACTGGCAAAAGTCTCGGGGGGGGGTAGCATTAGAGGTATGAGAAAAAGTTTTATTCATACCTATAATGATATCATTTCTGTCGGAAATTTACTCGAAGGTTGGAGTAAATTTTTAAAGGGCAAACGTTTACGTAATGATGTACAGAAGTTTGAACAAAATTTAATGTTGAACATTATTGACTTACACAATGATCTTGTTAATAAGACATATAAACATTCTAAGTATGAAGCTTTTAAAGACGGTTTGGGTTTTAAAATGTGATGTAAGGAAGTTTTTTGCCAGCATTGATCACGAGGTTTTAATTAAAATTATCAACAAGTACATTTTAGACAAACAAATTATCTGGTTGTTGTCTGTAATTATAAATAGCTTTCATGCGAAAGAGAAAAATGTTGGCTTGCCGTTAGGAAACTTAACCTCGCAATTATTTGTGAATATTTACATGAATGAATTTGATCAATTTATGAAGCATAAAATTAAAGCAAAATATTATATACGCTATGCCGATGATTTTGTAATATTATCTCATGACAAAGGTTGGTTTGAGTCATTGTTGCCACAGATTAGGTTTTTTCTTTATGAAAAACTTAAGATAGAATTGCACCCAAAGAAAGTATCAATAGAAAGTATTGCGTCAGGGGTAGATTTTCTTGGGTGGGTTCATTTTTCCAACTATAGGGTATTAAGAACAGTAACAAAAAGACGTATATTTCGTGGAATTCAGGATAAAAATGCAAAGCAGGAAACTGTTCAATCTTATCTTGGTTTAATAAGTCATGGTAATAGTATGAAACTAAAACAAAAAATCGAAGATTTTATTTGTAAAATTGAAACAGAGAATTCAAGCGACAATAACTAATTATGTGGGGTTACTGTGGGATGTAACTTTGTATAGTGATCAAATGTCACTTTTGTAACTTTTTAATGAAATATAGTGATTGATTAGCGTCGAGATGATGTTACAAAGATTGAAATAGTGGTGTTTTATTGGTACGGTTATTTATATGCGTATTTTAGGAATAGATTATGGAACAAAAAGAATTGGCCTGGCTCTTTCAGACGAAAGCGGTTCTTTCGCGTTTCCCCTCAAGGTAATTTCTCAACCATCGACTTCCGATGTCGATGGATGGAGCGGGGAGATTCGGGAAATTTGTGAGAAAAATGATGTTAGGAAGATTGTTTTGGGCAGACCGGGAGGGTATAAAGGTGACCCTTCAAAAATTTTAGAAAAAATAGAAAAATTTAAGATGGTGATTGAAAGGGAAACTGGCCGGCCCGTTGTTTATGAAAACGAAGTTTTAACTACTCAACAAGCAAGGCGTCCTGCGAAAGCAAATCAACCCCGAGGGAGAATCTCCAACTATCGAGGTTCAACCTCCATAGTTAAAAATATTGATGCTTCCGCTGCGGCTTTGATTCTGCAATGTTATTTGGATAGATCGAGTAATATGTTAGAATAAAACATATGGAAAACAAAATTTATCTCTCAATAATTATTCCGGCCTATAACGAAGAGAAACGTATTGCCGATACGCTCGTGGACATTAGCCGTTATCTTTCCAAGCGGGATTATTCTTCTGAGATTATTGTTGTAAATGACGGCTCCAAAGATAAAACATCTCAAATTGTGTCTGAGATGAAGGGAACGATCCATAATTTAAAATTTATAGACAACATTAAAAATCAAGGCAAGGGGGGTGTGGTAAAACAGGGAATGCTTGAGGCAACTGGAGAATATCGTCTTTTTGTTGATGCCGACAATGCTATCTCCATAAACCATTTGGATAATTTTTGGCAGTACACAAAAGAGTATGATGTAGTGATAGGTTCTATTGAAATAGAAGGCGCCCAAAAAAAAGAGAAATATGAAGGTTTTAGTAAAATTTATAGAAATGTTTTGGGCAAACTTTCCAAGTATTTAGTTAGGGCTTTGGCGGTTTGGGAAATTCATGATACTCAACGGGCGTTTAAGCTTTTTAAGGGTGAATCTGCCGAGAAAATTTTTTCTTGTCAAACAATAATGCGGTGGGGTTTTGACATAGAGGTTTTGGTGATCGCCAAAAAGTTTGGTTACAAAATAAAAGAGTTGCCTGTGGCTTGGCTGAATCCTCCCGGCAGGGTAAATTTTATGAGTTATATAAACACACTGAAGGAACTTCTGCAGATTAAGTGGAACATTGTTAGGGGTAAATATAAATGATATGGACAAACCGGAATTTAGAAAGGACTTGGTGAGTGGAGATTGGATTCTTGTTGCTGGCGCAAAACGTGGGAAAAAACCCATTTTTCTTAAAAAAACTTCCAGTGCCGAGTTAAAACAGGGTGTAAGTAAATGTCCCTTTGAAGATCCACAAAAAAACAACCCCATTCCTCTTTTGTGGTATCCTCATCCGAAAACAGCCCCGTCCAAGGTGGAAGATTTTGATTCATGGTTTTTGCAGGTGATACCAAACAAATATCCCCTGCTTGTACAAGAAAAAACATGCCCTGTTTCCGAAAGGGATGGCGTTAAAGAGAAGCTTGTCGGTGTTGGTTATCACGAGGTTGTTGTGACCAGGGATCACTTCAAGTCTATTGATAAGATGTCTTTGGAGGAGATACAAATGGTTTTTAAGGCCTACAAGGAGCGCTATAGGGTTTTAAGCAAAGATCCCTGTATCAAATATATTTTAGTTTTCCATAATCACGGAGAAGCTGCGGGTGCTTCTTTGTTTCATCCCCATTCTCAAATAATTGCTTTGCCTGTTGTTGACCCAGATGTTGCCAGAAGTTTGTCTGGTTCTAATGATTTTTACAAGAAGAACAAAAAGTGCGTTCATTGTGTTATGATTGAAAGTGAGGAGAAAGATGGGCTGAGAATAGTAAGTAAAAATAAACATTTTATAGTGGTGATTCCTTTTGCTCCAAGAGTTTCTTATGAGACACGCATTTATCCATTGGGACACGCTTCCAGGTTTGAAGACCTAGATAAAGAATTGTTTCCGTATCTTGCTGAGTCAATAAAAGATGCCTTTGTTAGGCTAAACAAGGTTTTGGGTAATCCGGATTATAATTTTTTTATACACACAGCTCCCGTGAGAGATGGCGATACTGATCACTACCATTGGCACATTGAGATTTTGCCACGGGGTTTTAGGTGGGCAGGATTAGAGTTGGGCGGTGGGATAGAAGTTGTTGCTGTTTCTCCGGAAGAGGCGGCTGAAAATTTAAGGAAAGTAAAGATGTAAAATACCGGTATGATTAAAGAATTTTTTCTAGTTTTTTTATTGAGTGCTTCACCCGTTGTTGAATTGAGAGGGGCGATTCCTTTGGGTGTCTTAGTTCTTCATATCAATCCGGCATTGGTTTTTCTTCTGTCTATTCTTGGGAATTTTTTGATTGTTCCTTTTATCCTAATTTTTTTAAAGTATTTTTCTGATTTTCTTATGCATAAATATTATTTTTTTAATAAGTTTCTGAATTATATTTTTTCCAAAACGAGAGACCACTATGCCCACAAGTTTGAAAGGTGGGAACATTGGGCGTTGTTAATCTTGGTGGCTATCCCGTTGCCTTTTACCGGCGCGTGGACGGGCGCTTTGGCTGCTTTTCTTTTTGATATTTCTTTCAAAAAATCTTTATTAATAATTTTTTTGGGGATTGTCATTGCCGGTTTTATTGTGTCTGCTTTGACTATGGTAGGAAACGGGGCTTTTAATGGTTTTTGGGCAATAAAATAATTATATGAAAAAGTTAATAATAGCAAATTGGAAAATGACGCCGAATAATATTGAGGAAGCAGAGAGACTTTTTGTGGGTGTTTGCGGTTCGGTTAAGAAACTTAAAAATTACAAGGTTGTTTTATGCCCCCCTTTTGTTTACTTAGATTGTTTGTCGAGAAAGCTAAAAACTAGTTTGGGTGCTCAAGATATTTTTTGGGAAAGCAAAGGATCTTATACTGGAGAAATTTCCGCCCTTATGCTGAAAAGTCTGGGGGTAAGATATGTGATAGTGGGTCATTCTGAAAGAAGGCGTGACTTGGATGAGACAGACGAAATGATTAATAAAAAAATCAAAACGGCGCTAAAGCATAAACTGAAAGTGATTTTTTGTGTAGGCGAAGAGCGCAGAGACGAGGGAGGTGATTATCTGAAGTTTGTTAAAAAAGAATTACTGAGCGGACTGGAAAAAGTTGCGCGTAAAGATTTCAAAAACGTGATAATCGCTTATGAACCATTGTGGGCCATAAGCTCTCAAAAGAACGCCCAAGCTGATACTCCGGAAAATCTTTTTCAAATGGGGGTTTATATTCGTCGCGCTCTTTTTTTTAGATTTGGAAGAACAATAGCGCGGGAAGTTCCAATTTTATATGGCGGTTCGGTTAATGCAAAAAATGCGCGCGATTTTTTGGAAAAAGGGAAAGCGCAGGGGCTTCTTGTGGGGCGCGCGAGTTGGAATATTAAAACATTCAACGCCATTTTGGAGAGCATCAATTAACACAACAAAAATGACAATGAGAAGTATAAGACAAGCGGATGTTGAGGGAAAACGTATTTTAATGCGTGTTGATTTTAATGTTGAGTTTGACGATGGTTTTCCCAAAGAAACATATAAAATTAATTCAGTCAGAGATACCATTGATTTTCTTTTATCCAAGAAGGGGGTAAAAATTGCCCTGCTATCTCATGTCGGTCGGCCTGAGGGAGAAAAAATGGAAGGACTGTCCTTTAAAAATTTTTTTGGTGAAATAGGCAAGGTACTTGACAAAAAACTTATTTTTGTGGATGACTGTGTTGGAGACAAAGTGAAGGACGGATTGGATATTTTGAGAAGTGGACGCATTTTAATATTAGAGAATGTTCGTTTTCACGTGGAGGAGTTTGAAAATAACATTGATTTTGCCGGCGAGTTGGCGAAAAATTTTGATATTTATGTGAATGAAGCTTTTAGCGTTAGCCATCGCCCCCATGCTTCATTGGTTAAAATTACCGAGATTTTGCCATCTTTTTGCGGATTACATGTTGAACAGGAGGTAGAAAGATTAAGCAAAATACGAGAAAATCCAGAAAGACCATCGGTGGCCATAATTGGTGGCGCAAAAATTGAGACAAAATTTCCAATGATAAAATTTTTTGCCGATAGTTATGATAGTGTTTTAGTTGGAGGCAGGCTGGGCATAGAAGCGAAAAATAAAGGCATAGTATTTCCAGACAATGTTATTGTGCCGAAAGACTACATTGACGGTAGTTTGGATGTTGGCCCAGAAACCGTTAGTTTGTTTAAGGAAAAGATTAGAAAATCCAAAACAATTATTTGGAACGGCCCACTGGGCAAGTTTGAGGACACAAGATACGCTCGAGGGACGTCAGAAGTTTTGGATGCAATAGTAGCCAATAAATTGGCTTATAAGGTCGCGGGGGGTGGAGAAACGATTCAAGTGATAGAAGAAAAAGGGGTTATTAAAAAGTTTGACTTTGTTTCTACGGGTGGCGGAGCTATGTTGGTATTTTTGGCAAAGGGAACATTGGTGGCCCTAGAGGCGTTGCAAAATCAAAAATGAAATCTCAAATCTCAAAAATGGTGTATGATTTGATTATAATTGGCGCGGATTCCGCCGGTTTGTCGGCCGGTATTTATGCTGGTCGCAAACAAATAAAAACTTTAATTATAAGCAAAAAAATTGGGGGCCAGTCTGTTCTTGCTAACAACATAGAAAACTATCCGGGCTTTTTATCTGTTTCGGGAGAAAAACTAATCTCCAAAATGAAAAAGCAAGTTGAAAACTTCGGGGTTGTCATAGAAGAGAAGGAGGTTGTTTCCATAAAGAAAAACAAGAATACATTTATCATAGAGACTGGAGAGAAAAAGTACGAATCAAAAACTGTTATTATTGCAACAGGGCGCCATTGGCGTTCTCTGAATGTGCCCGGCGAGAATGAATTTTTGGGTAAAGGGGTGAGTACTTGCGCTATTTGTGACGCGCCTTTTTATTCAGGAAAGGATGTTGCGGTAATAGGGGGTGGAAATTCCGCTTTTTCTAGCGCTTATGATTTATTAAAATATGCCTCCAAGGTTTATATTCTTCAGCATAGAGAAAATTTTATTGGTGATAAAAGCATGCATGAAAAACTGGAAAAAAGTGGCAAGGTTGAGTTTTTGAACAATGCTGAAACGAAGGAGATAAGAGGAACAAAATTTGTTGAATCCTTGGTTTACGAAGATATAAAATCTAAGCAGATGAAAGAATTGAAAGTTGGCGGTGTATTTGTCAGTATAGGACAAATACCAAATTCTGATTTTGCGGAAAGTTTCCTGGAATTAAATAATTTTAGAGAGATTATTATTGATTGCAAAACGAACGAGACATCAGTGAGGGGAGTTTTTGCGGCTGGTGATGTGACCAATGTGAAATACAAACAATCTATTATTGCTGCCGGAGAGGGCGCTAAGGCGGCTCTCTCTGTGTCGGATTTCCTAAAGGGAAGTGGAATTGTTTAGTATTTCTTTTATAGCCTCCTTTATGTCGTCATAAGGTAAGGCTCCCGAAATAGGCGCTGCTTTGCCGTCGGCGGTTATTATAATACTGAATGGTGTCCCTTGGATACCCAACTGGGCGGCCTCTGCGCTTGTTTCTGCTATTCTTGAGGCGTATTTATTGCTGTTTAGACAGGACACGAATTTTGTTTTATCCAAACCAATTTTCTCTGCTATCTTAGCTAGGTCGTTTGTTAAATTACTTTGTGAAGGAGGGGTGTTTGCTCCGACTAATTCGTTTAAGTATTCCCAAAAGGCGTTATTTCCTCCCAGTTCAGCCGCGCACTCGGTAGCCTCCGCTTCTTTTGGCGCGGTTGGATGAATCGATTCCAATGGAAGATGGCGATAAACCCACCTTAATGTTCCGTCTTTTCCGTACTCGTCTATTACTTGATTCATGGTCTTGTGGAATGTTTTACAATAGGGGCATTCTATATCGGAGTATAAAATAAGCGTAAGTTTCGCTTCAGGGCTACCTAAAACATGGTCTTTTCCCGTGATGGGCTCAATTATTTCCCAAATAGTTTCGGGGGTATTGTTTGTTCCTGTCATCTCCTCTGTTTCACTAGCCACACCAGCAGTTTGAGAAGAATTTGATGATTTTTGCGAATAAATAATGGCGCCTCCTATCATGGCTCCGGCCAAAAGAATGGCTACTACTGTGGGTATTTTTGATTTGTCCATGTTGGTTGTCTTAATTTTTAATATTAAAAATACTACCATAGTTTTTATTAATATGCTAGCTTGAAACTGGGTTTTGGCGTCTTTGAAAAAAGGGGGTTAAAAATGCGCAAAAATATGTCTTTTTTTGTTGTTTCTTTGCTGTTTTCATTTTTTATCGTTTCTTGTTCCGTTAGTATTAATCCAATAAGAACAAAAATTATTCAACAAGAAAAGACAAAAACAGAAAAACAAGCTTTTTATGAGATTTTTAAAAAACAACGAGAAAGATTTAACGAGTTGGATAAAGAATATAAAGCTATGGGGCGATTTTTTAATTTGATTGAGACCGAATATTACAGGTATGTGAGTCCGGAAGAAATGGAAGAAGTCATTTACGAAGGCATTAATGCGATGCTAAAAAAACTGGACCGTTATAGTTGCCTTCGTAATGTTGATAGTTTTGTTGATGCCGGAAGCGCGGAAAAAGGGAGCCAAATTAAAACAAAATTTTTTGAAAATTCAAAAATCGGATATATTTTTCTTGAATCGTTTCTGTTGATCGGAGATGAGGATTTATCGGAAAAATTTGCGGAAGAATTGAAAAAAATGAAAGGACTTTCCATGCGGGGGTTGATTGTTGATTTAAGAAACAACCCGGGTGGCTATGTAACTTTAGTGAGGCCAATGTGCGAGGAATTTTTACTGAAAGATGTCTTAATTACGCGAACTAACAAGTTCAAGGGATTAATCAAAGAAGATTTTCGTAGCCGTGAGAATAATTTGTGCAAATACCCGATAATAATTTTGGTTAACAAGAGAACTGCTTCTGCCGCCGAACTGTTTGCTGGGGTGTTGCAGTATCATAAAGTAGCCAAACTAATGGGACAGAATACTTATGGTAAGGGCACCTTGCTACGCTTGGCTTCCATTGGGAAAAAAGAAGCATTCTTTGTTTTTGGCGAATGTTTTTTGCCTTCCGGCGAGTCTGTTGAGGGCAAGGGACTGAAACCGGATATTGAGCTAAACGAAGAAATTACCAACAGCGACAAAATAATAGAGCTGGCCGTCAAGGAACTCCAAAAACAAATTTCAGCAAAGTGATTAAAATAAAATTTAAATAAAACCCCTTTCATGTTAAATTGGAGGGGTTTTTTCTATCGAAACTTGTGATTAATTTTGTGATATAGTTGTCGCGCCTGCCTGCCGGCGGGCAGGCAGGCGCGGTGGCAAATTTTCTTTTATAAAATAATTTTTTAATCTTTCTGTTTTTTAAGAATAACGAGCGTAGAGCTCTTTATAAGGTTAAACTTACCGCTATGTACCAATTTGTCTATTTGTTCATTAATAAAGTCATCGAGACCATTTTGATTGCAAGTTCTTCCTTGTTCCGTTTTGCCTTCCTGATTTCTATTAATAGGATACAAGCGAATTTCTCCCCCCACTTTTGTTATACGACTTATTTCTTCAAAAAAACTTTTTGCTTGTTCTTGCGTGGACGCATGCATCGGTAAAGAATACTCACTTACACACAAATCAAAAGCTTCATTTGTGAATGGCATTTGATCGCCTACCCCCGCAATCGTTTTTCCTTTTACTTCTAAAGAGACAGGATATTTTTCTATGATTTTTTTCACCTTTGAATGCATTTTTTCTTTTGGTAAAGAAAATAGTGGCTCCAGCGAAAATACTTCTGCCCGAATTCCTCTTTCTTCAACTTCTCGAGCAAATCGTCTTGTTCCAGCTCCAATGTCAAGAATTTTCTTTCCTTCTAAATTTACATCGTCCAAATTAAGATGATAAGCATATTCATCCAAACCCCTGTTGGTAACCGGAGGAATTTCTTCCCAAGTTCTCGGTTTTTCTTTATTTTCCATATTTATTTGGTTTGGGGTCTAAAATTATATAAAAATAATTTAAAAAATTGATTAAAAATTTTCTTTTCCTAAAATATAGTCCGACTCATTGTAAGAATACACCGCCAGAATGCTAGTACTTTAATTGCACGCCAACTTTATCCGCAATTTGTTTAATCCATTTTTCATGACGGTCTGTTTGGGTGTTCATCATCGCATATTCTTGTTTCAGGTCGGCTGTTATACCGATAAACTTGTCAACATTTACGGCCAGCCCCTGTAGGATCTCTCTCAAGGAATCAAGCCCGTCTTTTATTTCTTCAAATTCTTCTCTAGTCGGGAAAATTTCTATAAGTTCGCTCTTGAAAGTGTCCAAGTCTTTCTTAGTCGCAAAAGATTTGAGGTCTTTTTTAGTTGCAAAAGATTTAAGATCTTCTTTGGTGGCGAGCGTTTCTTTTAATTTTTTGACATCTTCGTTGGTTAACATATTTTGATTATACCCGTTCCAAAAATTGAGTCAAATAAAAGCGGATGGAGCCACCCAATTTTGCACTTTTCAGGCAGTTGATTAATTGGTAATGATAACATGGATTGTATCGGAGAAAGCAGAAAAATTTCTGCTAGAATTTGCTCTATAAAGAGGGTCAGTTAGAACAAAACTTAATTTTTGTACTTTTCTACCTTTTCTTTCTCTATCTCGCCAATTAACCCACCGACCTTATCTTCCAAATATTTAAGGTATTCTTTTTGTTTGGGTCCTGAAACATTTTTTTCTATAAAAGATTCAAGCACTATTTTAGCTCTCCCAAGATTGGAGGTCGCATGGTCCTTTGGATGCACCCCGGGGCTCGTTACGAGATAATCAGTATCTCCCAATACAAAATCGACCATATCGGTTTTACGGTCGACTAAAAAGAAATATGCATCGGGAAAAATGTCGATCTGATGGTCGGTGGCTTTCCTGCATTCTTTGAGCAACCCTTCGAACAATTGGTCTAAGTTAGAAATTTCTTGCAGTTTTGACCTTCCAAATGTTTCTACTGTAGCTCCGTCGACTGGGAAGGGATCGACGCAAATATTCTTCTCGCCGTGGGCGGACGTCATCAAAATACTTTTTTCATCATCACCTATTCGATAGGTTGGGAATACCTTGAGACCGGCTTTTTTAGCCACCCTCCAATGCTCAATGGCCTCTCTGGCGCGATTCTCGGCGGTATCTTTTGGGGATTGCGAGAGGTCTCCATCTTTAAATTCTTTGATGACGAATTTTTTCTTTCTCTTGCTTAGCTCTATGGTCGCCTCAAAAACGGAGCCAAAGGCGCCCTCACCAAGTTTCGCCCCTCTTTCCAGTTTCACTGCTGTTCCTTCGTCCCGTTCTGAAAAGGGGTCCTTAAAAAATCTTGTTTCTTTTGCCAATGAAGTTCCAGTTTCTTTTTTCTCTGTCTCCTTTGGTTTTTCCATATTTGGATAAAATTTTGCTTCAAAATTTTCCATAGTTTTATTTTATTAAATCCTCTATTAAAATACAGGGTTCCCGCCAATGGTGGAACGAAGCGGTGGACCTGGGCGGACTCGAACCGCCTACCTCTGCAATGCGAATGCAGTGTTCTACCGGGTGAACTACAGGCCCCTCTCCTTGAATTATACTACTATAACTCTTATAATAAATTCAACCTATTATTAGTAATTAATATCTTTTATGGTAACAGGTTTTATTTTATCATCTGCTGTTTTGGCCATTCTTTTTTCAATTTGGGCTATTTTTAGTATTTTAAAGCTTCCCTGCGGAAGCGAGAAAATGATTGAAATTGCCAAGGCGATTCAGGAGGGCGCTAAAGCTTATCTAAACAGGCAATACAAAACGGTTAGTTTTGTTGCCGTGGTTTTATTTTTAGCCATTGGGTTTTTTCTTGATTGGTTAACGGCAATTGCCTTCTTGGTTGGAGCGTTTTTGTCGGCTCTTACGGGATACATCGGAATGAATGTTTCCGTGCGCGCCAATGTCAGAACGGCGGAAGCGGCAAGAAGCGGTTTAGAAAAAGCTCTTGGGGTTGCCGTTAAGGGTGGAGCTGTAACGGGCATGCTTGTTGTCGGCTTGGCTCTCTTGGGCGTGGCAGGTTTTTATTTTATAACAAAAGACGTTCATGCTTTAATCGGACTTGCTTTTGGAGGCTCCTTAATTTCCATTTTTGCTCGTTTGGGTGGTGGTATTTTCACAAAGGCAGCCGATGTTGGGGCTGATTTGGTTGGCAAAGTGGAGGCGGGTATTCCAGAAGACGACCCTCGCAATCCTGCCGTAATAGCTGACAATGTCGGAGACAATGTTGGAGATTGCGCCGGTATGGCGGCGGATTTATTTGAGACATATGCCGTTACAGCCATTGCGACAATGCTTTTGGGTTTTTTGACTTTTTCCGGATTTGCAAATGCTATTTTGTATCCATTGGTTCTTGGCGGGGTTTCAATTATTGCTTCAGTGATTGGTTCTTTTTTTATTAGGCTTGGCAAAAGTAAAAACATCATGGGCGCATTGTACAAGGGCTTAATTGTTTCCGGTCTTTTGTCGGCGATCGCTTTTTACTTTGTTACAGAAAAATTTATGACCGGCAATGGCAAATACGAGGTCATTAATCTCTATTTGGCCGCGCTCATAGGACTTGCTGTAACTGCTTTTATGGTTGTCATAACCGAGTATTATACTTCTACAAAATATAAGCCTGTCAGGGAAATTGCTAAAGCTTCCGAGACAGGACATGGAACCAATGTTATCGCAGGTCTGGCTGTTTCCATGAAAGCTACCGCGTGGCCCGTTCTTTTTATCGTTGCTTCCATTTTGGGGGCTTATGCTTTGGCTGATCTGTATGGCGTTGCCGTTGCTGCCATGGCGATGCTTTCCATGGCCGGTATTATTGTTGCCATTGATTCTTATGGCCCCATTACTGACAATGCTGGCGGTATCGCCGAGATGGCTGAGATGGGCGATGATGTGAGGAGTATCACGGACCCGTTGGATGCGGTGGGAAATACCACGAAAGCCGTGACTAAGGGTTACGCCATCGGTTCGGCGGCTTTGGCGGCTTTGGTTCTTTTTGCGGATTATACTCATAGCCTTGGCGAGGGGGTTATGTTTTTGATAAATGACCCTAGGGTTTTAGCAGGGTTATTTATTGGTGGCCTTTTACCTTATTTATTTGGAGCATTGTCTATGCAGTCGGTCGGCAAAGCGGCAGGCGCCGTGGTAGACGAGGTTCGCAGACAGTTCAAAGAAAAGCCGGGCATCATGCAGGGAACAGAAAAGCCAGACTATGGAAAAACAGTTGATATCGTAACCAAGGCGGCTATCGGCCAGATGATTATTCCTGCCTTGATTCCCGTTGTTGTGCCAATTTTAGTTGGCTTTATTCTGGGAGTAGAAGCGCTTGGAGGCCTTCTTGTTGGTTCTATAATTACTGGTATTTTTGTGGCCATCTCTATGACTTCAGGCGGAGGGGCTTGGGATAATGCCAAGAAATACATAGAAGATGGACATCATGGAGGTAAGGGCTCTTTTGCGCACAAAGCGGCCGTAACGGGTGATACAGTAGGTGATCCGTACAAAGATACTGCTGGTCCGGCGATTAATCCGATGATTAAAGTGGCTAATATTGTGGCGTTGTTAATAGTGGGGCTACTTGTCTAAGAATTATGTTAGAAATAAAAAAATTAGAAAAATCGGAGATTGAAATTACCGGTGAAATACCGGCGGAAGAATTTTCCAAATTTTGGGGGAAAGCGATAATTGAATTATCAAAAAGGGCTTCCATCCCGGGGTTTCGTCCCGGTAAAATTCCCGAGAAGATTTTGATTGATAAGGTTGGAGAAAATGCTGTTTTGGACAAAGCTGCCGAATTGGCTCTTGGCGATATTTATCCTCGCATTGTGAAGGAGAAAAAATTGGAAGTTATAAGTCCTCCACATGTAACCATTACTAAAATTGCAAAAAATGCGCCATTGGGCTTTAAGTTTAGGACGGTTGTTTTGCCGGAAGTAAAATTGCCTGAAGATTACAAGGAAATTGCCACAAAAATTTCTCAAACGCAAGAAGAAATAACTGTGAGCGATAAAGAAGTTGATGACTCTATTGAATACTTAAGAAGAATAAATGACAAGTTTGCAAAAAGTATGGGTAAATTTGAGACAGTAAATGACCTGAAAGAAATGATAAAGAAAAATATTCAGATAGAAAAAGAAGCCAAGAATAAAGAAAAAAAGAGAATAGAAATCATGGATTCTATTATTAAAAAATCAGAAGTTGAAATTCCGGAAGTTTTAATGGAAGGAGAGAAAAAGAAAATGCTTTTTGAATTAAAGTCTAGTATTGAAAATATGGGGCTTAATTGGGACGATTATTTAAAACATGTCAAAAAAGGGGAAGAAGAAATTTTGTCCGGGTGGAAAGAAGACGCTTTGCGCAGGGTGAAGTATGGCTTGCTTTTGGAGCAGTTGACCAAAGAATTAGAAATTAAGGTTAGCGAAGATGAATTGACTGCTAAAATAAAAGAACTGGGACTAGACACCAAAATGGGAGCAAGCGAAGGAATTGACAAAGGGAGAATTAAAGGGTATACTTTTGGTATTATTAGAAACGATAAAATTTTCGAAATATTATGTTAATCCCTACAGTAATTGAAAAGTCGCAGTTTGGCGAACGCGCATATGATATTTATTCTCGTCTTTTGAAAGAGAGGATAGTTTTTGTTGGCGGACCGATTAACGATGCCATGGCCAATATTGTCATTGCGCAACTTCTTTTTTTGGAATCGGAGGATTCTAAAAAAGATGTATATATTTATATTAACTCACCCGGCGGGTCTGTGACGGCGACATTAGCTATCTACGACACAATGAATTATATTAAGCCGAGTGTTTCTACTATTTGTGTTGGCATGGCTGCTTCGGGGGGGGCTGTTCTTTTGGCTGGAGGAGAGAAGGGGAAAAGATTTGCTTTGCCCAATTCTGAAATTATGATACACCAAGTGATGGGAGGCGCCGAGGGGCAGGCGTCTGATATAGAAATAGAAGCGAGGCACATCATAAGAATCAAAGAAAAACTGAATCATATCTTGGCGAAGCATACGGGAAAGACATTTAGCCAGATTGAAAAAGATGCCGATAGAAATTTTTTCATGGATGCCGAAGAAGCCAAAAAATACGGCTTGATAGACGAAATAGTAAAAAAGACAAAATAAAAGTTACTTCTCGTTGACTTTTGGGCGATGTCTTATACAATAAGAATATGAAAACGATATCTAAAACAATTTATCATTTCCCTGTGATTATTGAGAAAGACAAAAATGGTTATTATGTCGGAAAAGTCCCCGCCCTTAGGAGTTGTTATACTCAAGCCAAAACTTTGCCGGAATTATACAAACGCTTAAAAGAAGTGGTGAGTCTTTGTATTGCGGTAGAAGAAAAACATTTTTCTAAAAAAATTGAGCAAAATGAATTTATCGGTATTCAGCAGTTAGAGTTTGCTAAATAAGTTTTCTTAAGAAATATGCCTCAGTTACATCTTCTTTCTGCCAAAAAGATGATAAAAATCTTGTTTTGTCTTGGTTTTGAGGAACTGAGAACTAAGGGTAGTCATCATTTCTTTTTTAATCCTGACACTAAAAAAACAGCAACGGTGCCAGTCCACGGAAATGAATATTTAAGCATCGGTATCCTCAAAGAAATTCTGAAAGACATTGACCTCTCAATGAAAGAATATGAAAAATTGAGACAAAAGATTTAAACTTAGTCCTATAACTATCGACACTGGATGTCGATAGTTGGGAGTTCATAGGTTGCTATGAGTTGTATTTTTTTTATTACTCCTCCTCTTTCTTAGAGCGCCTTAGAAAGGCTGGGATTGCTTCCCAGTCTTTTGATTTTTCTTTGCCTTCTCCTCAACTATTGAGGTTCAACCTCAATAGTTGAGGAGTTGTGTGTGTTGTAATATTTGGGGATGTGTGATATTATTTGCGTTAGTTTGCGAGAGATTGAAAACAAAAAAAGGAGATGATTGGATGGAAATTTTAACTACGCTTGATATTTTGGAAAGATTAAAGGAAAGATCAAAAGAAATCCCAAAAGATCCTCGTCGGTTTGGTTACAAAGAAGGAGAAATGATAGTTAGGCGTTCAAGATTTTATGGTTTTGTATTTTGGTTAGCAGATATTATAACGGGGGGTTACTTATATAGAACAATAGTGGCGCAAGAAAGTTTGTGTAGTTCAATTCGACTGTGGAGAAATTTTGTAGAAACAAAAGGTGGTTATGGGCAGTTGATTGCTGATCAGCTTAGCGATACCGAAAAACAAAGATATGATAACAAATAAAATTCATCAAAAAACTACGAACTAAACAAGTTCGTAGTTTTTTCTTATTTGTATAGTGTGATTTATTATTTTACTCCTCCTCTTTCTTAGAGCGCCTTAGAAAGGCTGGGATTGCTTCCCAGTCTTTTGATTTTTCCTTTCCGTTATC
>JAHISW010000082.1 GCA_018817995.1 Patescibacteria group bacterium
AGTTTTATCAAGAAAATTATCCATGAATAAACTTTAACAAAAGTTTGCATAACATACAAATTATAGCTACGATACTACACAAAGTTCGCATAATAACGAGTTAGCTGAAATATTCCTTTTCTTTTTTGGGCTATCGCCCAATTGTTTTAAAAAATTTTCAAATTTCTTTTTCATTAATTAAAGAGGGGAAATATGGTGTTTTCTCCGCTACGCTACGAAAACGATTTATTTATAAGGGGAAAACGGATATAATAACGCTAGAAAATTTATGACAAAAATACTTATAATTGGAGCGGGAAGTAAATCAAAAAATAATCCTTCAATTAAAGGAATAGGAACTTGTTTGGTTGAACTTTTAGCCAAAAAAGATAACATTTCGATTTTATTTACTTACAACCAAAGTAAAAAAGAAGCAGAGGAACTTAAAAACTCTTTATTGTCAGAGAATAACAATCTTAAAATTGAAACTATAAAATTTAATTCCCTAAATTACAAAACTGAATGGCGGAATCTTGAGTCGGAATTACGGAAATTTGGGACGCCAGATATTTTTATATACAATGCAGGTGTTAGATTTTATAAAAAGAATCTTACAAATTCGGAAAAAGAGATGACAATGAATGTCAATTATCTTTGCCCAATATATCTTATAAAAAAAATCGGGCAAAAAATGGCAAAAGAAGCTGGGAAGGGCAAAATAATTATTACAAGTTCAATTTGGGCGGGCAAACATCATCCTTTTTTAGAGGAATACTGCACAACAAAAGGTTTATTAAATAAGTATGTCAATGATCATAAGGAGTATTGGATTAAAAAAGGAATTAATATTTCAATTATAAGTCCGGATGTTACAATATCTCCGATGACTGAAGAACGAGTGGAGTATTACGAAAATTTGATAAAAGAAGGTAAAATGGAAAAACTATCTTCTGCCGAAGAAGTAGCAGAATCAATTATTAAATTATGTTTTTAACAGTTTACTAAATCAATATTAATTATTTCTATATGACCGAAAAAGGATTCAATTTGCCAGAAACAAGACCCGTGCCTGAACGTGAATCAAGCGATTTTCATGGTGTTGAAATGAAAGTGGAATTAACAAACAAGTGCAAATTTGGAAGATGTAAATTTTGTTCCCCTTTGTTTAGACCCGTTGTCGCTGAAGCAGGCGCAGAACAATTTTTGAAATTGTTTGAAAAGGATATCGAAACATATTTTCAACAAGGCGGACGAAAAATTATTTTAACAGGAGGTGGCGAGCCAACAGATGACCCAGAAAAACTTTTTGGCGCGTTAAAAATAATTAATGAGAAAAAAGGAAACATGGGTGTTAATTTAGAATTACTTGCTATATACTCAAACGGAGTAAATTTATTATCCCCAATTTCGGAAGACTCGCCCCAAACTTTTTTAGATAAATTAGCAGAAATGGGGGTTGAAGATATTAACCTATCAATATCAGGATCAACACAGGAAGAGGTAGCAGATATTTCAGGCAAAGCGATGGGCGATGTTAATTTTAACGAATTAATCCCAAAAATCAGAGAAAAGGGCATTAGAGTGCTAACCCGAACCACCTTAGCCAAAGGATATATTGATTCAATCGATGATATCAAAAAATTTGTTGAAAATATGTCTAGTTTGGGCGTTGGTATAGTATATTTTTCTGATCTTTTTGAAGTTCCTACTCGAAACCAAGAAACTACTCCGGGAAGTAAAAAGGTACTACAGTGGACGGATGAACATAGGGTAGATTTTCTGGGACTCATTGAGGATGTAAAAAATAATGCAGAGTTTGAATTTGCTTCCCAGTCAGGAAGACATAAAGAGCAAGGGCAAACATTTACGTTTAAACACAAAAAAAGTGGAATAAAAGTTTTATTTGGAAATTTAACAATTGGAGAGGAGTCAGACGTTGAAGCAACTTATTGCTATGTTAAACCAGACGGATCAATGGAAGCGCATAATAATGCCAGAAGAGAGACAGACAGAGAATATGTAGATCTTGAAAGAATCAAGGAATATCGCCCCGAAAGAGATGACATCTAATAAGGTGTTTTGGGCTTCGGGCATTCACCCCTTTAATTCCCCTCTGCCCTTCGCCCAAAACGGAAAAAGAAATTTGAAAATTTTTTAAAACAAGTTTTCTTATCAGAAAACAAAAGAAAAGGAATACATCAGCTAACAGCGTATATCTGGTTACGGCTTTTATGCAAAAGCCTCCACCCATATTTTGCTTCGCTACGCTACGCAAAACATCAGATATACGCAAACGTTATATGAAATTCCCTACGCACCGACTTTATTTAAGAGGGACCCTTCTTTTAAGAAGATTTAAAAAGAATAAGATTTAACCTAACTGCTTTCTTCCTTGCTGGGGGACGGCAGTTTTGTTATTATTACAATGTTATGAGATATTTTAAGACCTCAAATAATATATGGATTTAATCACTTTAGTTATCACTTTAGCGATATTTGCGGTAGTAATCATCGGATTATTAGTTTATCAGGTAAACCGGAAATTCAAAGAACTCCAAGAATCAAAAAAGGATTCTGAAGGGCTTTTATTACTTCAGCAAAGGCTGGAGGATATGAATAAGACCGTTGATCAAAAAATGGGCGAGTCTACCAGAATGATGCAACAGCAGTTTGGCCAGAGCGCTAAAATAATTCAGGATGTCACTAATCGTCTTACTAAACTGGATGAAACCAACAAAAATGTTTTGAATTTCACGGATCAGCTCCAGAATCTCCAGGATATCTTAAAAAACCCCAAACAGCGGGGCGTGCTGGGAGAATATTATTTAGAAGAA
>JAHISW010000083.1 GCA_018817995.1 Patescibacteria group bacterium
TGGCTTCGTCTCTCGCTTCGCTTCTAGCGACCTCCATATCATCTATGGCAAAAGAAGGTCCAGAAACAGAATTAGCGCCCAAGTTAACAGAATTGCTTAAAATACTTCCAATCTTGTCAAAATCTCTAACCTTAACTACTATTGCCTGGTTTATCGTATAGCCAACAATCTCCGGAGGAGGACAAACAAACTCCTTACATTCAGACCTCTGATAACGAGGCTCTATTCTATAATTTTCCGTCTTGATGTCTTTTGCTTCAACCCCCTCGTTTTTTACGAATTCAATTATTTTATTCATCTTGTTTGTGTTTTCTTCCTGCAAAGAAGAAATGTCCCTACCCCCTTCTGTCACAACCTTAAAACCAAAATTGGCCACATCGGGAATAGCTGTTACCTTCCCTTCCCCACTTGTCGTAAAACTCCTGAAAGAAGACGGCTCAACTGACTTGGAATAAGTTTTTGTATAGTCAAAACACGAATAAGCGAAAACCAATAAAGCAGTGATAATCGCTATGTTTAAATACTTTTTTGTTGCATCAGCCATAATAATATAAATTTACTAATAATACTTTAGTCATTTTATCACTTTTTAGGATGTTTTTCAAAGAAATCCCAAATAATTTCCGAGGCAACAATATAATTAGCCGGTTTACCCCCCAAAAGCCATGTTTTGTCACCGCCCGGCCAACTATGGCCACCCTCTTCTATGACATAAGAAACCACTTCCGTATTATTTTTACATTCTGTATATGTCTCTTTTAAAACAACCCCCTCCTGTTCTTTGGTCGAAGCGCCTTGGCAAAAATTATGCCCCACCCAAAAAGAAACGGCCTCCTTCTCCGGGTTAAAATTTAATTTGAAAAGTTTTACAATCCAACTGTCGCTTTCCCCGCCTTCAAAAGGAACAACTCTATCATCTAGATTGTGAAAAGTTATAACCGATAAAAAATCGGATGGCTCGCATCTCTCCGTAAGCATAGAGGACGAGACCGCCGCAATCGCCGCCAGTTTATCGGAAAGTTCGCAACCTAAACGGTAAACCATCATCCCGCCATTGGAAATACCCGCAACATAAATTTTATTGGAATCTATGTTGCGCTCCTCTTTTAGTTTATCAATCAGCCTTCTAATAAAATTAACATCATCAACCCCCAAGGGCTTAACATAATTACAACACCCACCGGCATTCCAGCTAAGCAAATATTCTCTAAAGACACCCGTCCCATTTGGGTAAACTACGATAAAACCATTTTTGTCGGCTATTCCATTCGCCCGGGCAGATTCCATCGCGCTTTGGGCATTGCCACCGGCGCCATGTAATATTATGACAAGAGGAAGAACTTCCTGTTTTTCAACACCTAAAGGAACCCGAACCCAATATGTTCTTTTAACGCCATCTACCATCAAGGATTCTTTAGAACCCGCCTCCCGCATGGTAGTACTTGAAAACTTTTCAAAAAAAACATCTTTCAAATAGAAGACTGAGACAAAACAAAAAAATAAGACGAAAAATACAATGTACTTCCTGGCGCCTTTTAATATATTTTTTCTTAAAAACATAAGCCCTTAACTAAATAATACTTCCTTCAAGAAAAATACTCAAACCCAACTATTGGAGTTGGACTCCAATAGTTGGGAGAAACAAAAACAAAAAGACCGCGCGACGAATCGTACGGTCTTTTGGATAAATTTGTATTTATCTTTTTTCCAATCTTGCCAATGTGTGTATGAGCTCTTTTTTGTAACTCAATTCTTCAGCTTTATATTTAAAAACGAGAACAAGTAATTCATTCTTGTTTTTCTCTTCCCTTTCTTCTTCCTTTTGGATCAATTCAATAACTGCTTCTTCGCCTTTTGCCACCGAAACAGTAGCCATAGAATGTTTTATATCTTGACCGTCAAAGGCTGAAAATTGTATTAAATTTCACAGAACGCAAAATCCAAAATTCCACATATAAATGCTATCGCATGTATTTGCGGAATAATTGTTAGCCATATAGTTCACTAATCAAAACCATCAAAAAAGACCCCGATTGAGCTAAATTCAGTCGGGGTCTTTTTTAAACGCATCATCAGATTAGTTACATCCTCCGCGGGTTCCACAAGTTCCGCACTCCGGCTTGTCGCCCTCTTCTTTTGTTTCTTCAACAGGGGCCACTGTTTCCTCTTTTTTCTCCTCTTCTCCGCTGTCGCAACCTTCTTCTCCGCAGTGATTATAAATCATATTTTTATTGTAATTATTAATTTTTAAAACTCTTTAAGCTCTCACGACCCGAATTTACGCCATTCTACATAAAATTCATCTTTTTGTAAACCTCTCTCGTTGTGTCCACATCTCTCTTGCAATAATCTAAAATATCTTGTGTTTTGCCTTCTTTATAAAAATCATAAACCTGTGAACCGTCAATTCCGTCCTTGGGACTTGGTATTCCCAATGCCAACGCCAAACGTTCCAACCCAACATTTGACATCGGCGCCCATTTAACCCACTCCCTCATTGTGTCATAAATTGGCTCGCTTCTATAACGGGCAAAACTCAATTTTCTGCTTGGCTCAACGCCCAAAACAACCGACCTCTGATAAATAAACCTCAAATCAAAATCCATCACATTGTGGCCTATAAACAAATCTATGTCTTTTGAAATTTCCCAAAATTTTTTGAGCATTTCCTTTTCGTCGCCGTTTTCATACAAAATATCCGTGGGATTATCATCAATCGCATACCCGATGCAAAGTATCCTTCCAAACGCCCCGTCAAAAGAAGTCCCCAAAAGGTATTGCTCAAAATCTTGGTTTTTGTTTTTGTTTTTCTCCTGCGCCTTTTTGTGCAAAAAACGAAGAGCCTCGTGCGAATCTTCCTCCGCCGGCAATGTTTCAATATCTAAAAATAATTTTTTCATATTCGTTAAATATATTATACTAAACGCAACAGTTCAAGTAAAACAAAACACCCCCGATAAATATCGGGGGTGTTTTGTTCGTAATTTATATACGAGATACTTTGGTGGCGTTAGGCCCTTTAGGGCTTTCGCTCACCTCGAACTGTACTTGATCTCCTTCGTTCAGCTCTGTAAACTCTACACCGTCGAGCTCTTTAGAGTGAAAAAATAGATCCTTTTCTTCTCCCTCGCGAGAGATGAAACCGAATCCACGATCTGATATCAGTCGAGCAATTGTTCCTTTTTCCATTGAAATAAGATAACTGACTAATTACACACTTTTAGCACTACAAAGAAAAGTTCGACTACGCCTCTGTTGCACGCTTATGTGATTAGCTAAGTATATCATACTTGTTTTTTATGTCAACCCAGTGTATCATTCTTATGATAAAGTCGCTCCGGGCGCTTTTTTTGTATAAAAATATGGAAATCAGAAACATTGCGATTATCGCCCATGTTGACCATGGAAAAACCACAATCACCGATGCCATTATGAGGCAGACGGGCATGTTCACCGATGAAATGAGCATGGACA
>JAHISW010000084.1 GCA_018817995.1 Patescibacteria group bacterium
AAAAAGAAAATTGATCCATATCAATTGTATAAATAACGCTTCTTTCTCCCCTTAATTTCAACCCCAGCATATATAAAAAATAAGAAATAGCAAAAGAAACAGAGCTTATCCTAAAGCCAAGTTTTCCTGCATTATACAAATCAACCACTGGAATTTTTTTTATTTTAATTTTATTTTTTAATCCATAAAAAGATTCCATTGTCTCTTTTATGGCATTTTTTCTTTTTGGTGCAACAAGAGTCAAATCAACCCCATGATCAACAAAGGCTTCGCACATTTTGGCCAGCTGTATTCCATGGGCACGCTCGGTAGGTATTCTGGCATTTACTATATAATGTATTTTCACATTTTTATTATTGGTTATAAACATCAATAATTCTGCCAACCAAGCCGTTTAAACTGTGGTTTTCTACAACGATATTTCTTAAATCTTTTGTCATTTTTTCTTTTTCATTCTCATCTAAATTCATAATAAATTTTATTTTTTCAGCTAATTTAATAAAATCTCTCTGCGGATACATAAGTTTTTCCTGATAATTCATCAAAACTTCACTTAATGATTCATTGCAACTTAAAATTGGCAAACCACAAGCCATCGCTTCTAAAATAACTTTATCTAAACTTCCTGTATGGCTCATATTAACGAATAAATCCGCTCTCTGTAAATAAGGAGCCAAATCTTTATATGGAACAGGACCAAAAAAATTAATGATATCTTCCAGTTTTTTTTCTTTTATGATTTTTTTTAGATTATTTAAATATTCTTCTTGTTCATGAAGTCCAACACCACCAATAATTTTCACCTCTAAATCTTCGCCTTCTTTTTTAAAAATCTCGACTGCATTAATAAGTGTCTCGTAATCCTTAACCGGAGAAATTCTTCCAACCGTAACAATTCTAAAGATTTTAGGTTTGGGATTTGAGATTTGATTTTGTGGTTTAAAAACCTCAACATCTATCCCCTGTCTCACTATTCGAGTCTTATTACTTTTTAACCTAAACCCACTTTTTGTGGAAGTAAAAATTATGTCCGATAATTTTTCTGCGATTCTCAATTTCAAACTTACTCCACCATGCGCATACCATAATCCAATCTTCTTTTTCCATAATTTCCAAAACAATCCTCCCAAAATGATATACTCTGTATTCATATGAACAAAAACTTTGTCATATTCTTTCCTCAATCTCCAGATATACTTGTAGAAATTCCAACAATATTTCAGCTTTTTGAAAATTTTTAATTTATCTTCTTTGCCCAAAGAAAAAACCTTGACATTGTCTGGCAGATCATGCTCTCCTTTAAAAAGACAAACCACTAAAATTGATTCAACCTTTTCGGCAAAAGTCCTTATCCATTCATGGTAAACACCTAAAACATCGTCATTTATGTCTACTTTTTGTGTTATAAATAACAACCTCATATATATATTCACACTAGCAAAATTTTGGCTTAAATAAAAGAAAAAAAGAGGCAAAACGCCTCTCTTTATATAAATTTACTTTTTACTTAAAAGTTTCAAATCTGATTTAACCATCATCCTTACAAGCTCTTCAAAATTAACTTTCGGCTTCCATCCCAATTTTTTTCTCGCTTTTGAAGAGTCGCCCATAAGTAAATAGACTTCTGCTGGTCTAAAAAACTTAGAATTTATTTCTAAAACAACACTCCCCGTATCAGTTCTTATATATTTTTCATCTACGCCCTTTTTGCCGTTGCTTTCAATTTTTATGTTCACCGCTTCAAAGGCCAACTCAACAAATTTTCTCACAGTATTGGTTTTACCGGTTGCAATGACAAAATCATCCGGTTCGTTTTGCTGAAGCATCAGCCACATCGCCGCAACATAATCCCCCGCAAAACCCCAATCTCTTTTAGTGCCTATGTTCCCCAAGAAAAATTTATCTATCAAGCCCAACTTAATTTGAACCACGGCATTTGTAATCTTCCTCGTAACAAACTCTAATCCCCTTCTCGGTGACTCGTGATTAAATAAAAGGCCGGAACAAGCAAAAAGACTATAGCTTTCTCGAAAATTAACGACAGTCCAATAAGCAGCCAACTTAGCTATGCCATAAGGGCTTCGTGGATAAAACGGAGTTGTCTCTTTTTGCGGAGTTTCCTGAACCTTGCCGAACATTTCTGATGTTCCCGCCTGATAAACCTTCGCATCAGGTTTAACTTCATATACCGCTTCTAATAAATTAATAACACCGGAAGAGTTAACCTCGTGAGTGTATCTTTTTTGATGCCACGATTCGGCAACAAATGACTGCGCCGCCAAATTATAAATTTCATCTGGTTGGGCTTCTGAAATAGCGCGTATAAGAGAGTTCGAGTCAAGCATATCTCCTGAAATAAAATGGATTTCACTTTCTATATGCTTTATGTTGCCTCTGTTTTTTGTACTAGCTCTCCTCTCAAGACCAAACACATCATATCCTTTTTTCAATAAAAACTCAGCCAAATAAGAACCGTCTTGGCCTGTGATACCTGTAACCAAAGCTTTTTTTGCCATTTGTTTTTTTCTCCTTTCAACGAGCTTGTTGTTAAACCGATTTTGTCATATATGTTGAAACTAGTCTATACCCCTGTTTTCTGTAATAATCTCTCACTCCAACTCCGGAAATAACGGCGATTTTTTTGCATCCGTTTTTCTTGCTTAATTTTTCGGCTTCTCTTAAAAGTTTCTTGCCCAAACCAAGATGCTGGCTTTGTTTACCTTTTCGCGAAATGGAAGTAAGCCGTCCATATGTATGCAACTCTCTCACGATCGCTTTGTTGCAATTTGAAGGAATAAAAAGTCTTAAAAAGGCAACAATTTTGTCATTTTCAACATCTTCGTAACTGATAAAAAATTCTTTGCCACCTGAAACAAGATATTCTCTTTTTGCCATTTTCAATTTCTTCAAATTAACATTCTCCTCTCTTATCTCCCGGCAACGGATGCACTTGCATCTCCAATTGTTCTTTTTTTGGTCTGCCAGTAAATCCTGACGCAGATTAGAAATCTTACTCCCTGCCATAACATATTCCGCAGGGATATCTCGTACCACTCTGATTATTCTGACATAGGGCGGAACTGTCTTTTTTATTTTAACCATCACTTTCTTGAGTTTATTGTCGCTGTACGGAATAAACTTGCCGTCTTTCCACGCTTTATATAAACCCGTTCCTTTTAAAACAACACATGGATAAATTTTTAACATATCCGGCCGGAAACGCCTGTCGGAAAAAAGCGTCTTAAACATATCAACATCTTTTTTTGGAGTACTGCCGTAAAGATTAGGCATCATGTGGTAAACAATTTTCATTCCCGTTTTTCTCAAAATTTCAGTAGCTCTGACAACATCCTCAACCGTCGCTCCTCTGTTATTCATTTTCAAAATTTTGTCATCCAAATGCTGAACACCTATTTCAACTTTTGTAACACCCAATTCTCTCATTTTTTTCACTTCATCAAAAGTGACAAGCTCCGGTCTTGTTTCAACAGAAATGCCCACAACGCGCACGCCTGCTTTTTCATTTATTTTTTGTAATTCATTCAAGGTTGAACGAGCAGAACGAGCCAAGGGGAAATCATTACACGCGCGAAAAATTTCAGAAATAACTTCTCTTTGATATTTTCGCGGATAGCAACTCCACGTTCCTCCAATGATAATAATTTCCGCTTTGTCCGTCGGATGCCCGTTGGCGCGCAAAGCTTCCAAGCGCGAAAAAACCTGTTTATATGGATTGAACTTATGCCTCAAGGCGCGCGCGGCGGCCGGTTCTTTGGAGAGATAGCTCTTTGGCATTATCTTTTCCGTCGGACAATAAAAACAATTCCCGGGACAAAAATATGGCTTGGTTAACAGAGAAATTGAAACAATGCCTGAATTACTTTTCGTCTTTATTTTTCTCAAAACATTTTCAACCAATAAAGATTCCCCCCCTTCTCCTGTTTTTACCATTTCTTTATACAGGGCTAGCACTTCCGCATTACTGGGGTATGTCTTTAGTTTGTGTTTAAGCCCCGAAGAGTAGAGACCGATTTTTTTTCTTATCTTCACAATCCGACCAAAAAGAACGTCATCTTTAACGATTTTTCTTTTCAATCTGTCTAAATCTTTTTCTGTTTTTATATTTATGAAAAGCATATTAAATACTCAATTTTTAGAATATACTATAAAACATGAAAAAAGAAACCGCCAATAAAATAATGGAAATATCATCTATTGAATATGACAAAATTGCAAAAGATTTTTCACAAAGCAGAAATTACATTTGGGAAGAAATGGATATTGCAAAAACATATATAAAAAACGACGACAACATTTTGGATATAGGATGCGGGAATGGCAGATTCTTTGGGGTTGCCGAAGAAAAGAACGCAAACTATACGGGTGTAGATAATTCTGAAAAACTCTTAGAAATAGCGCGAAACAAATACAAAACAAAAACAAAACTTATCCTCGCCAACGCAATCTCTCTTCCTTTTGAAAATAACTCATTTGATGTTGTCGTTTCTTTCGCTGTTCTGCACCACATTCCCTCAAAAGAATTGCGCGGGAAATTTATGGAAGAAGTTTTTAGGGTTCTAAAAAAAGACGGTGTTTTTATAGTAACAGTTTGGAATCTGTGGCAAAAAATATATATATCAAAAATAATTAAATATGCTTTACTAAAGATAGTAGGACTATCAAGTTTAGATTTTAAAGATATATATTTGGATTTTGGAAAACAAAAAAACGCGCGTTATTTACACGCTTTTACAAAAAGGGAGTTCAAAAAACTACTATCGAGTAACGATTTCAAAACACAAAAGATGTCCGTCTTAAAAAGAAAGAACGGACAGGGCAACTTTTTGGCCATTTGTAAAAAATTTTAATCTAAACAATCTTCCCAGTGTTTTTTGTATTTTTTCAAATATTCTGTTTTGGACGGGATGCTGTCCGTGATTTTTGATGAATATAAAAGCAAGCCGTCGCGCAAGTCTGAATTGGCATAAAAAGATTTAATCAAATCTTCCAGTTCTTTTTTCCCGCCGACAGGAATAACCTTTCCACCATAACCGCTTTCCAAAACATCGCCCGCAAGTCCCACGTCAGTCATAATCACAGGACAACCACATGCCACTGCCTCAACAACCGTCATTCCATACCCCTCATAATTTGATGTAAGCAAAAATAAATCAGCCGTCTTGTAATAAGAGGACAGATTCGTCATCCAACTTTCCATTATCACATTCTTGTCCAATTTTAAATTTTTAATTTTAAATTTTAAATTAGCTTTCTCCGGCCCTACACCAACTATTATTAATCCCACGCGAGGATATGATTTAACTACACCCTCCATCGCCTCAGTGGCCATACCAATATTTTTTTCTTTTGTTAACCGTGATGCCATTAAAATTATAAAATCAAACTGCGGATACTTTTTATGGAGATCAATTTGAACTGGAGCGTTTTTTATTTTTTCGACATCAACGAAAACAGGTAGAATCTCAATCTTTTGAAGTCCAACTTCCTTGGGGAAGTTGGACTTCGCTAATATTGAATCTTTAATTCGTTTAGAAACCACGCGAATGCAGTCTGCTTTCGGGATTAAAAACTTCGCAATTTTAACGCGAATTTTATTTAAAAAAGATTCTTCCCGAAAATATGGACTCAAAAAATCTGTGTGGATTTGCATCTGTAAAGGAATATTAAATATCTTTGACAAAATCCAACCAGTTAATCCGGTTTCAAAAGGGTCCT
>JAHISW010000085.1 GCA_018817995.1 Patescibacteria group bacterium
ATTGTTTAGCACCTTTGGTTTTTCAGATGAGTGGGAATATTAAAATAAAACCCCCGCGCAAAAGCGCGAGGGTTTTTTGAATTAACTATCGACTAACTATCGACCTCCGAGGTCGATAGTTGAGGATTTTAATATGTTGTGCATTTGATATTTTTGGTTTATCATAGAGGCAACATGAGTCCCGTTAGAAATCCAGACCTTTCTGTATCCTCGCGGGAATTATAAATGGTTGAATATATTGGGTTTTATATTATTAAGGGTTAATCAACGGAAACAGAAGTTTCCTATTTCTAACGGGATGAGGATGTCTCAATTATTCACAAAAACACTGCGGGAGGCGCCGAAAGACGAGGTGTCCGTCAACGCTCAACTTTTGATAAGGGGAGGGTTTATTAAAAAACTGTCCGCAGGTGTTTATTCTTTTTTGCCCTTGGGTCTTATAGTACTGAGGAAAATTGAGAATATTGTAAGAGAAGAAATGAACAATTTGGGCGGGCAGGAAATTTTGATGCCGGTGCTTCATCCAAGAGAAATATGGGAGGAGGCGGGCAGGTGGGAAACGGCGGATTATCTTTACAAGCTGAAGGACAGGCAGGGATCGGAATTTGCCTTAGGCGCCACGCATGAAGAAGTTATCACGGATATTGCCAGAAAATATATTAATTCTTACAGGGACCTTCCTTTGCTTGTTTACCAGATTCAAACCAAGTTTCGAGATGAACTTAGGGCAAAATCAGGGCTCTTGAGAGGGAGAGAATTTTCCATGAAAGATTTGTATAGTTTTCACGAAGATGAGGAAGACAGAAAAAAATATTATAATACTGTTGAGAATTCTTATTTAAAAATATTAAAAAAGTGTGGTTTTAAAGATATTATTGTTGCTGAGGCCTCGGGTGGTAGTTTTTCAAAAGAATATTCCCATGAATTTCAGATACCAACCATTGCGGGCGAAGATTTGATTATTTTTTGCAAAAGTTGTGGTTTTGCTCAGAATAAGGAGATATGCGACTTAAGACAAGAGGGGGTTTGCCCTAATTGCGAGAAAGAGCTGAAAGAATTTAAGACTATTGAAGTTGGTAATATTTTTGCTTTGGGGGCAAACTATTCAAAACCCATGTCCCTTTCTTTTTTGGATCGTAGCGGAATGACCAAGCCAGTTATAATGGGATGTTATGGTATGGGACCAAGTCGTCTGATGGGGGCCGCAATAGAGGTCCATCACGACCATAGGGGGATTATTTGGCCAGAAGAAATTACTCCTTTCGGTGTTGTTGTTATTCAAATTGAATCGAAAAATGAGGCGATAAACGAAAAAATTAAAAAAACGGCTGAAAAAGTTTATAAAAAATTACAAGAAAAAGGCGTTGCCGTGTTGTATGACGAGAGAGAAAATAAAGGGGCCGGGGAAAAATTCATGGAGGCTGATTTGATTGGTATTCCTTGGAGAGTTGTTGTCAGCGAGAGAACCGTGGCGGAAAATAAAATAGAGATTAAAAATAGAAATGAAAAAGAAGGGGCATTAATTAGCGAGAGTAAATTGTTGAAAAAAATTTTATGATTAATAAATTTTTCAGTTTATTTTCACATGACATCGGTATTGACTTGGGCACTGCTAATACTTTGGTATACGTGAAAGGGCGCGGGATTGTGGTCAATCAGCCTTCTGTTGTCGCATTAAATACAAAGACCGGTCAAATTGTGGCCATTGGAAACGAAGCAAACAAAATGGTTGGAAGAACTCCGGGGCATATTGTTGCCGTGCGTCCCTTGGTGGATGGTGTTATTTCGGATTTTGAGGTAACGGAAGAAATGCTGGCTTATTTTATTCGGAGCGTTCATAAAGAAAAAATAAGACCCTTTGCAAGGTCAAGGGTTGTTGTGGGTGTGCCCTCTGGCGCCACGGATGTTGAAAGGCGGGCTGTTCGCGATGCGGCAAAAAATGCCGGCGCGAGAGAGGTTTTTATTGTTGAGGAACCGTTAGCCGCCGCGATAGGAGCGAAGCTACCCATACAGGAGCCTGTTGGTAATATGGTAATTGACATAGGTGGTGGTACTTCAGATATTGTTGTTATTTCTTTGGGAGGGATTGTTGTTTCCAAGAATCTGAAAATTGCCGGAGACAGATTTAATCAGGATATAATAAATTATGCGCGGGATGAGTTTAAGCTTTTGTTAGGAGAAAGAACTGCCGAGGATATCAAGATTGCGATTGGATCCGCTCGGCCTTCCAATAACAAAGAAACCATTGAGGCGACCGTTCGTGGCAGAGATTTAATGACGGGGTTGCCAAGAGAGGTTATGGTAACAGATGCCGATGTGCGGGAGGCTATTTCCAAATCTCTTAATACTCTTGTTTCGGCGGTTAAAGAGGTTGTTGAAGGAACTCCACCGGAGTTGGTTTCCGATATAATGCATAGGGGAATTATTTTGGTCGGGGGTGGGGCTTTTTTGCGCGGATTACCTGAGTTTATTGAGTCTGAAATTAAAATACCGGTGCGTTTAGCAGAAGACCCTCTTACTGCGGTTGTGAGAGGAACGGGCATTATTCTTGAGGATCTGAATGCCCTCAGAGATGTTCTTATAGAACCCGAAGACAATGTTTCCCCGAAATCCTAAAAACAGAAGAAAGAAAATAATTGTCTGGATAATCGCGTTCGCGGTGTTTTTTTTGTTTTCTTATTTCCTAAATTTTTCACAATCTTTTGTAACTCGCGGGGCGATGTTTGTAACTCAGCCGTTGTTTTATTTAAAAAACACAATACTTTCCTTAATGGAGACAAGACTATTTGTTTTTAAGGGCAAAAAAGAGTTAATTAGCGAGAATCTTTTTTTGAAACAAAAAATAATAGAGCTAGAGTTGAGCAAAAATTTTTTGGACGAAGTAATGAAAGAGAACAATGAATTAAAACTGGTATTCAATTTTTCCGAACCTGAAAATACGGAATTTATTCTTGCGCCCGTTTTTTTAAGACCAGGATATGGAATTTACAATACCATTGTCGTGGGTGCCGGGAGCAATCGGGGTGTGAAAAATGGCGCATTGGTTACCGCTTTTGGAGATACTTTTTTGGGTTATGTGTATGAGACTGTGCCCAGAATGAGCAAGGTAAGATTGGCGTCTTATCCGGGGGAAGAAACAAACGTTTTCATAGGGGGTCGTTTTTCTGCGATAGCCGTTGGCTTGGGGGGTGAAAATATGGAGGTTTCCTTACCCAAAGACGTGGAAGTTGAAGTCGGAGAGCGTGTTTTTACTATTGATGAGCGACCGCTCTTTTTGGGCGTTGTTGAGGTAATAACAAAGAAACCCACAGATTCTTTTCAGAAGATTATTTTTAGATTACCGCTGAACATACAAGAGCTTCGTAATGTGTATCTGATAAAAGAATAAAATGATATATCTGAGAATAATTTCTTTCTTATTTTTAATAATTAGCGTTGTTGTTTTTCCTTTACCGGTTGCCTTGGCCGTTTTTATTTTGAGCGTTTCTTTTTTTCAAGGGTTTTGGGAGGGCGCGTTGGCGGGCGTGTTGATAGACGCTTTGTATGCGCCGGTATCTTTTTACGGTCTTAGCTTTGGTTTTTTTACATTGTGTTTTGTGGCGGTAATTTTAATTGAGGAGAAAGCAAAAAGCTTGATTCGCAACAAGGGCGTTTTGTCAAGATTAATAATAGCCGTTTGTTGCGGGGCGTTATTTTATTTGTTTTTTCTGCTACTGTCATGAAAACAAAATTTACTTTTAATACCATCAGTCCTGATGAGATTTTTTTAGATTCAGAAAATGTTTCTAATTTTGACTATCGTCAAATGGAAGGGAGAATGGAGAAGCCAATAAAGCGCGTCACTTTTTTATTTTTGGGGTTTGTGTTTGTGTCCATAGTGTTGTTCTTGTTTGGTAGAGTTGCTTATTTGCAAATTGTAAGGGGTGAAGATTTTAAATCCAGAGCGGATGATAATCACTTGAGAATGGTTTTTTTTGTTCCGGATAGGGGGCTTATCTATGACAGAAATGGCGTGGTTTTGGCTTGGAATAACTTGGCAAGAACATACAAAGACACAAGTGGACTGGCGCATGTGGTTGGTTTTATGGGTCGTCCATCATCGGAGGATATGGACAAAGAGGGGGTTTCTTCAGAGGATATTGTGGGAAAGTCCGGGGTTGAAAAAAGTTACGAAAATACTTTGCGAGGGCAAAAAGGGTATAAATTGGTTGAGGTTGATTCTTTGAATAACGTAAAAACAGAAAACACACAAAAACAGCCTGTTTCCGGAGGAGATGTTTGGCTAAGTTTGGATTCCAGAATCAATGAAAAACTTTATGAAATTTTTTCAGACATAGTGGCCTCAAGGGGTTTTCGTGGGGCGGCGGGAGTAGTCGTCAATGTAGAAAATGGGGAGGTTGTGGCAATGGTTAGTTATCCGGAGTATAGTTCCCAGATTTTAAATGACGGCAAACAGGAAGAAAAAATAAACGCTTACATCCAAGATGACAACAAACCATTTCTCAATAGGGCGATATCCGGCTTGTATGCGCCAGGCTCTATTGTAAAACCGTTTATGGCCATTGCTGCCCTGAATGAAGGCACAATAGACCCCGGCAAACAGATATTCAGTTCGGGTAGTATTTCTATTCCCAATCCCTATTTTCCGGAAAAGGAAAGTGTCTTTTATGACTGGAAAGCTCATGGCTGGGTTGATATGAAAAAAGCATTAGCCGTTTCCTGCAATGTCTATTTCTATTCTATAGGGGGTGGGTATGGCGATGTTAGCGGTTTAGGTATTGGGAAAATTTTTGATTATATGAAGCTTTTTGGTTTGGGGGAAAAAACAGGGATAGTTTTAAACGGCGAAGAAGAAGGCTTGGTTCCTTCTCCGGGGGATTCTGTCTGGAGAATTGGAGACACATATAATGCGAGCATTGGACAAGGCAATTTCCAAGTTACGCCGTTACAAATGGCGCTGGCGGTGGCGACCATGGCCAACGATGGAACAATTTTAAAACCGAATATTCTTTTAAGTGAGAAAACCGAGATTTCCGGTAACGGTAGCAGGATAGATATACCCAAAGAATATTTTGAAATCGTTAAAGAAGGGATGAGAGAAGCTGTTTTAAGCGGCACCGCAGGCGCATTGTCCGACTTGCCTGTGAATATTGCCGCCAAAACGGGAACGGCGGAATTGGGGACAGATAAAAATTTTGTGAACTCATGGCTGATTGCATTTTGGCCATACGAAAATCCTCAATTTGCCATGAGTATCGTTTTGGAGAGAGGGAGCTCTTCTAATTTAATAGGAGGAGTTTTTGTTGCCCGTCAACTAATAGAGTGGATGGCGAAGAACGCACCCGAGTATTTGGAATTTTAACCTTGCTTAATTATTTTTTATTTGTATAATTAAGGTTTGTTAAAAAACATGGAGAATATGGAAGAACAAAATATTGATTCCTCTTTAGAGTATTTAAGCGAGGAGGCCTATCAGAAGCTTGAAGAAGAGCTCAGGGATTTGATTAAGAATAAAAGGATGGAGATTTCGGAGAGGCTTGGAGAAAGTAGCAGTTTGGGCGATCTGTCTGAAAATGCGGAATACCAAGAGGCGAAGGATGCCCAACTTATGAACGAAAATCGCATAGCAGAGTTGGAAGACTTGTTGGGCAGAACAGTTATTCTTTCAAGCGAAAAAAGAAACAGGGATAAAATTGAACTTGGTTGCCTTGTTATTTTGAGGAAGGATGAATCCGGCGTGGAACGCAAATATCAGATTGTCGGTTCCGAAGAAGCCGACCCCGTTGAAAATAAAATCTCAAACGAATCCCCCTTGGGGTTATGTCTTTTAGGAAAAAAGAAAGGAGATGTGGTTAGGGTAGTGACTCCCGCGGGTGAAGTAAGGTACAATATAATGAAGATACAATGAGTTTGGAAGAAATAAAAAAAGTTCGCATAAAGAAACTCGAAAAAGTTGAAGAAAAAGAAAGCGCCTATCCTGCGAGTGTTTTTCGAGATTTTTCTTTAGCCGAAGTTGTTGAGAATTTTTCTAAATTATCCAAAAGTCGCAAAAAAATTTCTCTTGTAGGAAGAATTTTTAGTATTCGCTCTCACGGCGGAATGATTTTTTGCGATTTTAAGGACGGTTCTTTTAGCGAAAAAAACGGCCAAACAGTATCATTGCAGGCTTATTTGAAAAAAGATGTTTCAGGAGAAGACGCTTTTTCTCTTTTTGAAGATACGGTTGACGTGGGAGATTTCGTGGAGTTCGAGGGGTCGTTGTTTAAAACGAAAAGGGGAGAAAGATCAATCAAGGTTTTATTGTGGAGGATTGTTTCAAAAGGATTAAGGCCGTTGCCGGAGAAGTGGCATGGCTTGTCTGATATTGAAGAAAGATTTAGGAAAAGGTATTTGGATTTGTTGATGTCTGACGAAGTTCGTTTGAGATTTTCTTTGCGTTCAAAAATAATTGCCGAGATAAGAAGTTTTTTAAACAAACAGGGATTTTTAGAAGTGGAGACCCCGATGCTACAGCCGCTGGCGGGAGGCGCTTTGGCGGAACCCTTTAAGACGCATCACAATGCTTTGGACTTGGATTTATTTTTAAGAATTGCGCCGGAGCTATATTTGAAGAGGCTACTTATTGGCGGTTTTGAAAAAGTTTACGAGTTGGGTAGGAATTTCAGAAACGAAGGTATTGATGCCACGCATAATCCGGAATTTACCATGCTGGAATTTTATCAGGCATATAAGGACGCGAATTTTGCCCGCAGTTTGGTAGAAGATTTATTTAATGTTATTGTAAAAAAAATTTTTAGCAAAAAATTCTTTAAGTATGGAGAACACCAAATCTCTTTTTCAAAGAAATTTGGTGTGATGTCTTTTTTTGATGTTTTAGAAAGGCATGCCTTGTTAAACAACCCGAGGGAAGCCACCAGGGACGATTTTAAATTAAAGGCGCAACAGTTTGGCATTGATGTTTCCGAGGCCGACTCAAAGGGGAAGATAGCCGACAATATTTTTAAAAAAATCTGCCGTTCTAAAATAATTCAGCCAACTTTTATCACTGACCATCCCTTAAGTATTTCCCCATTGGCCAAAAGAAAAGTCGGTCCGTCTGTTGGAGAGGCAGATCTGGCGGATCGTTTTCAACTGATTGCCGGCGGCCTGGAGTTAGTAAATGGTTTTTCCGAACTTAACGATCCCAGAGAACAAGAAGAAAGATTTGAGAAACAGCAAGAATTGAGGAAAGCGGGTGACAAAGAAGCATCCGAATTTGATGAATCTTTTGTTGAGGCGATGGAGTACGGAATGCCTCCTGCGGTAGGAGTTGGCATCGGAATTGACAGATTGGTTATGTTTCTTTTGGATGTCCCCAATATCAGAGAGGTTGTTTTGTTTCCAACCCTGAGGAATAAATAACGAATTAACTCAATAACAAGAAGTCCGACTTCCAAAGGAAGCCGGGCTTCTTGTTATTAATTAAACTTATCCACATATAGCGATTGTTGAATTATGGGGAGTAGTGGTGTAAAATGTGATGGTAGTGGTGAATTGTGGATAAACCTGTGGATAACGGGGATAAGTAATGAAAAAACAATGCTAATAGGCGAATATACGCATAATATAGACGAAAAAAGGCGGGTAGCCGTTCCTTCCAAGTTTAGGAAAGAAATTGGCAAAAAAGCGGTTATTACTCGTGGTTTGGATAGATGTTTGTTTGTTTATCCTCTGAAAGAGTGGGAACAAGTTGCTGAAAAACTTAGTTCTTTGCCGATGGGCCAAGCTGATAAAAGAAATTTTGCCAGATTGTTTTTGGCGGGAGCTGCCGATGTTTCTTTGGATTCTCTGGGTAGAATTTTGGTGCCTGATTATTTGAAAGAATTTGCCGGATTAAAAAACAAGGTAATCATAACGGGAATGTATAAAAAGTTGGAAATTTGGAACGAAGAGGAATGGAAGAAATACAAGAATCAAATTGAGAAAGAAACGGATGTGTTGGCGGAAAAATTGGGAGATGTAGGGATATATTAAAAATGATACACACCCCGGTTCTTTTGAAAGAAGTAATTGAATATTTAAGTTTGCAAGTCGGGGATGTGGTTTTGGATGCGACCCTGGGCTTAGGGGGACATTCATTTGAAATATGCAAGGAAATTGGAAAAGACGGAACACTTGTCGGCATAGAGCAGGACTCAGAATTATTAGAAGCCACCAAGTTGAAAATTAAAGATACGGGATGCAAAACAATTTTTATAAATGGAAATTTTAGGAATTTGGATAAATTGCTAGAACCTTTAGAAATAAAATATTTAGACGCGGCAGTTTTTGATTTGGGAATGAACACAGCGCAACTCATGTGTTCAGGGAGGGGATTTTCTTTTCAAAAGAACGAACCGTTAATTATGAATTTTAAGAGAGAAGTTGGTTCGGATGATTTGACGGCATTGGAGATTTTGAACACATGGAGCAAAGAAGATATTTTTGAAATTCTGAAAGATTATGGGGAAGAGAGGTTTGCTCGAAGTATAAGCGCGAACATTGTAAAACAAAGAAAGGTTAGAAAGTTTAAAACCACCTTTGATTTGGTTGATGTAGCGGAAAGGAGCGTGCCGGTTTTTTATACAAAACGAAGAATTCATTTTGCGACAAAAACATTTCAGGCGTTGAGGATAGCCGTGAACGATGAATTGAATGCTTTGGAGGAAGGATTAAATAAGTGTTGGGATTTGTTAAAGAGTGACGGCAGGGTAGTTGTTATTTCGTTTCATTCACTGGAGGATCGAATTGTTAAGAATTTTTTTAGAGAGAAGAAAAAAGAAGAAGCGGGGATTGTTTTAACAAAGAAACCAATAAGACCATCCAGAGAGGAAATATTGTTAAATCCCAAAAGCAGGAGTGCGAAATTAAGAGCATGCGAAAAAATTTAAAAACATGGGTATTTTTTTAAAAATTGAATTATGGGAAAAGTATCAAAAAAGTCTATTTATGGCTCTGTTTTTGATTGCCCTTGTTTTTGGTTTTTCATATGTCTATTTTATGAACTTGGCTGTGCTAAAAACAGCCGAGAGAAATGATAATTTGGATAAATTATCCGAAGCAAAAATGCAATTTCAGGGGTTAGAGACGGAATATATAAACAAGTTGGAAAAATTAAATGTATCCTATGCTAAATCGTTGGGTTTTGTAGAGGCTGAACCGGACGATTACATTTACAAACAAAAAACAGTGGCGCAAACTAACGGATATGTTCGCAGCATTAGGTAGTTTCAAATTTAGGGCGTGTTTTGTATGCGCTGTTTTTTTTATTTTTGGCGGTATTCTTATTGGGCGCTTGTTTTTTATTCAGGTGTTGAGTTACGATTCCTATTCCAATGAAGCGAATGGGCAATATGTTTCTTTTAAATCAAAGGATGATATTGCCACGCGCGGAAGTGTTTATTTTAAAGAGAAGGATGGAAATTTTATTTCTGCGGCAACGCTGAAAGAGGGTTTTTTTGTTGAGGTGAATTCATCGCTTGTTGATAACCCGAAAGATATTTGTCAGAAAATAGCCGCCATAGTTGAGCTGGACGAGGAAGGTTGCGTTGAAAGGGTGCAGGGGGGCGGGTACGAGAGAGTGGCGCATCGTCTGAATTCTCAACAAGCGCAAGAAATAAAAAAAATCAACAGTAACAGCGTTGATTCATTTTCGGAACAGTGGCGTTTTTATCCTGGAGATTTTTTGGCTTCTCAAATTTTGGGGTTTGTCGGATATAAGGGGGATGAATTAGTTGGTCGTTATGGGCTGGAACAGTATTACGAGGATGTTTTGAAAGGAAAAAGAAAAAATTTAAAAGAGGGCGGATCGTTTGCGGCTCTTTTTTGGGATTTGGGGAAGGACCTTCTTGGTAGCGGAGGCGACAAGGGGTACGATATTGTGTTAACAATTGAACCGAGAGTTCAGAGTGTCTTGGAGGGTTTGTTGGGTGGGATAATTGAAAAATGGGGGGCGGAACAGGTTGGGGGTATTATTATGGATCCAAAAACGGGAGCGATAATTGCGATGGCAAGCAATCCTAATTTTAATCCTAACAATTATGGCGAGGTTGAAGATATTTCTTATTTTAAAAACCCGTTGATATCAAGTGTTTTTGAGCTGGGTTCTGTTTTTAAGGCATTGACAATGGCGGCGGCGATTGATTCCGGAAAAATTACAACGGAGACGACTTATTTTGACAATGGTTATGCTTTTTTTAACGGTTATAAAATTGAAAACTACGACGGAAAAGGCAGGGGAACTACGGATATGCAGATAGTGCTTAACGAATCTTTGAATACAGGAGCGATATTTGCCATGCAGCAAATCGGTAAAGAGGGGTTTTATGAATATGTAAAAAAATATGGTTTGGGAGAAAAAACAGGTGTGGATTTGCCGAACGAGGCAGTCGGCAATTTATCAAATCTTTCTACTATGCGCGATCTTGAATATGCGACGGCGTCTTTTGGGCAGGGGATAGCGGTAAGTCCTTTGGAGTTTACGGTGGCTGTTTCTGCTCTTGCCAATGGCGGGGTTATTGTAAATCCGTATATAGTTGATAAGATTATTGTTGAAGGAGGGAAAGACAATATTACGACGCCTTCTATCAAAAGAAGGGCAATTGATGAAAATTCCAGTAAAATAATAACAAGAATGCTGGTTAATGTTGTTGATGACGCGCTTTTGGGGGGAACTGTGAAATTGGAGCGATACAGTTTGGCTGCCAAAACAGGAACCGCCCAGCTTCCAAAGGAAGATGGCGGTGGTTACTACGACGATCAGTATTTGCATTCATTTTTTGGGTATGCTCCCGCTTTTGACGCAAAATTTATTGTTTTTCTTTTTGCGAAAAAACCGCAAGGCGTAAAGTACGCTTCGCAGACATTAACAGAACCGTTTATGGATGTGATAAAATTTTTATTAAGTTATTATGAAATACCGCCAGATAGGTAAACAAATTATAGTATATATTATAACCTTGGAGGCAAGGCTTGTTTTAAGAAAATACAAGCCGAAAATAATTGCTGTGACAGGAAGCGCAGGGAAAACATCAACAAAGGATGCAATAGCGGTTGTTTTGGGAAGTGGCTTCAATGTCAGAAAAAGCGAGAAAAGTTATAATAGCGAACTGGGAGTGCCTTTGACTGTTTTGGGTTGTTCGAGCGGATGGCTTAATCCTATTGTTTGGTTTAAAAATATTTTAGTTGGAGCTAAATTAATCTTATTCAGGACTAAATATCCGGAGTGGTTGATTTTAGAAATGGGTGTTGAGAGACCTGAGGACATGTCCAAGTTGGTTTCTTGGGCAAAACCCCACATTTCAGTTGTGACCACTTTGTCGGAAGTCCAGTCTCATGTTGAGTTTTTTTCAAGTCCGGAATTATTGATCAAAGAAAAGGCAAAAATTTTAAAAAATCTGGAAATAATGGATTTTGCTGTTTTAAACAAAGACAACAGTTTGGTTTACGACCTGAAAGACAAAACAAAAGCGAAAATTATTACTTATGGCTTTGAAGAAGGCGCTGATTTAGTTGCGTCAAATTACCGTATTGTTTTCAGGTTGAACGGAAAAGGCGAATCTGTCCCGGAGGGGGTAACTTTCAAGGTAGATTGCGAGGGGAGTAGTGTTCCCATTAGACTTTTTAATATTTTTGGTAGGCAGTACGCTTATTCTGCGCTGGCGGCGATTGCTGTCGGCAAAATTGTTGGTTTCAATCTTGTGGATATGTCAGAGGCGCTTTATCTTTATGAATCTCCTCCAGGGCGTTTTAAAATACTTGAAGGAGTAAAAAACAGTTTTATTATAGATGACACGTATAATTCTTCACCCTCGGCTCTTCGTATGGCGCTAGAAACACTGGGAGACATAGAAAAGAGGAGAAAAGTAGTCGTTCTTGGTGACATGATGGAATTAGGTAAATACACCATTGAAGCGCACAAGGCTATGGCAGAATATGTTATCAATGCAGGAGTGTCCGTTGTTTTTGTCGTTGGCCCGCGCTCTAAATTTATTACGGAGTCGTTGAGGGAGAGGGGGTTTGAAGAAAACAATATTTTTGAGTTTTCAACTTCGGATGAGGCGAAAAAGAAGGTGGAAGACATTATTCGGGAAGGAGACGTTGTTTTGGTGAAAGGGTCTCAATTTATGAGAATGGAAAAAATTGTGGAGGAAATTATGGCGGAACCGGAGAAAAAAGAAAAATTGCTTGTCAGGCAAGAGAAGGAATGGCTAGAGAAATGAATCCTTCGACTTCGCTCAGGACAAGTAACCAATAACTAATTTGATATATAGAAGCCCGACTTCCTTTGGAAGTCGGGCTTCTAAGCATTGATATTATGTAAGTAATATAACTTGTGCGGTCGGCTACGGTTATATCGTGTGAATTTTTACGCATGGCGGGTGAATAATGAACTGTGTTACAATATGAGATATGACTGAAATTCAGCAAAAGCAAAAACTTTGGCATAGTTTGTCTTCAACAAAAATTTTAAAGGAATTATCCTCATCTCCAAATGGCCTGTCGCAGGAAGAGGCAGACTTGAGGTTGGCAAAATATGGCAAAAACACCTTTGCTCGTCTGGAAAAATATCGTTTTGTCAAACTTTTAATAAGGCAGTTAAGGAGCCCCTTGGTGTTTATTTTAATAATTGCCGGATTTGTTACTTTTGTTTTGGGTTCATATACGGATTCTCTTGTAATTTTGATAGCGGTTACTATTAACACAGCCATCGGTGTTTTTCAAGAAGGAAAAGCGTCGCAAGCCTTTGCCAAACTTAGGGATTCTCAAAAAAAATATGCGACTGTTGTGCGTGGTGGTGGCAAGCATGTGATACGGACAGAGAATATTGTGCCGGGCGATATTTTGGTATTATCTACCGGCGACCAAGTTGGGGCGGATGCCAGGTTAATAGAAAGTGGCAGTTTGGAAATTGATGAATCAATTTTGACGGGGGAATGGATGGCTGTCCAAAAAGAAGTGGGAAAATTAAAAGAGTCCGCCTTTTTGCCTGAAATGAAAAATATGACATGGATGAATACCCTCGTGACAGAGGGATGGGGCAGGGCTGTTGTTGTCGGAACGGGCTTTAGTACGGAAGTAGGGAAGATTGCCAAAATGACAAGCATAGAAAATGCGCCACCGACCCCCTTTCAGAAAAACATCAGGAGTTTGTCAAAATTATTAAGTGTGATTGTTTTGGGCGCGCTAGTTTTTATTTTTGTTGCGGGATTTTTGCGTGGCGAATCCGTATCGCAGATGCTTTTTACGTCGGTTGCCATTGCCGTGGCGGCGATTCCTGAAGGGCTACCCGTAGCGGTTAGTGTCGTCTTGGCTATTGGAATGAGCAGGATATTATCTAAGGGTGGCTTGGTAAAAAAATTGAATGCGGCGGAAACGCTTGGTTCGGTAGATATTATTTTGACAGACAAAACAGGTACATTAACGCAGGCCATTATGAGAGTTTCGGATGTTATCACTTTGGCGTCGCTTCGTTCTGAAAAAAAGGGAAGTACCTCAAGAGACTTTTTGAAGAAAAAAGACGACAGGACGCAGGTTCTTAAAATGGCTATTTTATCAACGGAAGCATATATAGAAAATCCTGAAGAAAATCTGTCCGATTGGATTATTCGTGGTCGTCCTCTTGAACAGGCTATAGTTTTGGCAGGTGTTGAATCTGGTTTATACCAGCATAAATTATTCAAAGAACAACCGAGAATAGATTTTCTGTCTTTCGATTCCGAAAGGCGATTTTCGGCATCTCTTCATACTGTCGGCAAAAGCAAAACTCGTATTTTTGTAAGCGGGGTTCCCGAGTATCTTCTGGATTTATCAAAAGAATTTTATAAAAATGGTGGGCGGGAAAAAATGACACAAAATGACAGAGATTTGCTAAAAGGCGTTTTGGAAGAACAAACTTCCAATGGATCCAGGGTGATTGCCGTTGCTTACAAAGACGGTAAATGGGATGGTTTTTTTGGCAATAAGGAAAAAATGTTTAGTGAGGGGTTTGTATTTGGTGGCTTTGTTATTTTTCATGACCCACTAAGAACCGACGCGTTTGCGTCAATTAAAAAAGCCAAAAGGGCGGGTGTCAGGATAGTTATGCTGACGGGCGACCATAAAGAGACAGCAAGAAAAATTGGCGAAGAGGTAGGTATTTGCAGGAAGGGTGAGGAGATAGTTACCGGTGAAGAAGTAGAGGGTTTAGAAAATGATAAATTGAAGAATGTTATTACAAGAACTTCTATTTTTGCCCGGGTTCTGCCTCATCAGAAACTGAAAATTGTTGAAGCGTGGCAGTCGTATGGCAAGACAGTAGCGATGACGGGGGATGGGGTTAATGACGCGCCGGCCCTAAGAAGAGCGGAGGTGGGTATCGCTCTGAATTCCGGAACTGAAGTTGCAAAGGAGTCCTCCGAAATAATTCTTTTGAATAATAGTTTTTCGGTAATAATATCCGCCATTGAAGAGGGCAGGAGACTTTTAATAAATCTTAGGAAAATACTCATTTATCTTCTTTCCACAGGTTTTAGCGAAATAATCTTAATTGGCGCTTCTTTGATTATGGGGCTTCCTCTTCCTGTTTTACCGGCGCAAATTCTGTGGGCCAATTTAGTTGAAGAAGGATTTATGAATTTTGCTTTTGCCTTTGAACCGAAGGAGAAGAATATTATGAGTTTTGGACCATCTTCGTTTTTTTCAAAACGTCTTTTAACGGCAGAAAGCAAGCACTTGATGTTTTTGCTTGTTTTTTTCACAAGTATGCTTTTGTTGTCTTTGTTTTTGATTTTGTATTTTATTTTTGATTATTCCATTGAATATACGCGTACAATTGTTTTCGGGACGCTTTCTTTGGACTCTATCTTTTTTGCTTTTTCTTTGAAAAATTTAAGAAAACCTGTTTGGAAAATTAATATTTTTTCAAATCGTTATTTGATAATCGCGATGTTAATTAGTTTGGGGTTTTTGGTTGCAGCATTGTTTGTTCCCCCCTTAATGTCCATCCTTTCTTTGGAGCCAATAGGGTTGTTCGGTATTTTGTGCATATTATTTGTTGGCGCTCTAAATCTTTTGGCTATTGAGACAGGCAAACACTTTTTAATTCACAAGAGATTACCAATTAAAAAAGATTTGGTTTAATATAAAAGAATGTCGTTTTACATTATAATTTTTATCGCCGCATTGTTTGTACTGGCGCGTTCAAGCGGTTTTTTGGTGCGTTCTTTAACAGGTCTGGCAAGATTTTTTAAGATTTCAGAATATGCCGTGGCCTTTATTTTTATGAGCATGACCACATCTATCCCAGAACTTTTTGTGGGTTTGTCTTCCGCCATGAACGATATTCCTGAGTTTTCGTTGGGAAATATTTTTGGCGCCAATCTTATAAATATAACCTTGGTTATAGGTCTTGTTGTCTTTTTGAGGAAAGGTCTTCAGGTGGAAAGTAAAATTTCCAAAAGAAACTTTTGGATTATTTCCGGCTTGGCGTTTTTGCCGCTTTTTTTAGCAAGCGATGGGACGGTTTCTCGTGGCGACGGAGCGGTGCTTCTTTTGGCTTTTCTTTTTTATATTTTGCGTCTTAGAAAAGAGAAAGAATACTTTACAAAAACAGTAAACCACATGCCTGCGAAAAAATTGCTTGGTGTTTTTAGGCATTTTATCCGATTTTTTGCGGGTATTGGCTTGCTTGTCTTAAGTTCATATACAATTGTGTGGGCGGGCCAAAATTTAGTGAACATGACATCCTTGAGCGCTTTGTCTTTTGGCATCATTTTTGTGGCGATAGGCACGACATTGCCCGAATTGGCTTTTGGTATTCGGGCAAGAATGATGAATCACGGTTCTATGGCAATAGGCAATTCTTTGGGTAGCGTGGCTTTTAATTCAACCTTGATTATCGGGATTGTGAGCTTGATAAATCCCATACAAATCTCTATTTCTTTTAGTTTTATTATTGTTGCCTTGTTTTTATTTTTAGCGTTACTTTTGTTCAATGTTTTCGCGTTTAGCAAATCATTTATTTCAAGAAAGGAGGGTATCGTTTTGCTTTTGGTTTATGCTTTGTTTTTAGCATTTCAGTTTTTGGTTTAGTGGGCGCGGTTTGAATTTTATCTCATTTTGTGTGACACTGGAATTATGGATCAAACAATTTTGATAGCTTTATTTATTGTAATAGGCGTTTTAATTGGTGGTTTTATTGCCTGGTTGCTTTTTGGCAGGAAGGAGAAAACCAACGAGAAGGGGAATGATTTTATAATGATGCAACAGCAACTTAATCATCTTACGGAAATTTTTGACAATAAACTTTCCGGTTTTCAAAAACAATTTGGTGAATCAAATAAAGATATGCAGAGCGCGGTTCGCGAACAATTTGGCGAGTCGCAAAAATTAATTCAAAGTATAAACAAACAAATGACAGAGCAATTACTTGGCGTAACAAAAGGAGTAACCGAAGTTACCGAATCAACGAAGCAAATATTTAATATTGCCGACCAGCTTTCCGGCCTTGAAAAAGTTTTAAAACACCAAAAACAACGCGGGAATTTGGGGGAAGCCAGTTTGGAATTATCTCTTTCAAATATTTTACCGGCAGATGCATATAAAATGCAGTATCTGTTTCCTGGCGGAGACCAGGTTGATGCTGTTATAAAAACAAAGGAAGGTCTGATACCGATTGACGCGAAATTTTCGCTTGATAATTATAATCGTATAGTTAACGAAACTGATGAAGACAAAAAATCTATCCTTGAAAAAACTTTTATAGACGATCTAAAAAAACGTATTAACGAAACAGCAAAATATATAAGACCACAAGACGGAACTCTTCCGTTCGCGTTTATGTTTATACCAGCGGAAGGTATTTATTATGATCTTCTGGTTAACGAAGTTGGCGCTGTTAGGGCTAACACGCGCAGTATCATAGATTATGCATACACCGACAAACATGTGATTATTGTCTCTCCCACGACTTTTTCGGCCTATCTACAGTCGGTTTTGTATGGGTTCAGGGCTTTTAAAATAGAGGAGTCTGCAAAAGATATTCGTAAAAATGTAGGTCTTTTAATGCGACATATGTTGGCATATGAAGAGTTTTTCAAAAAAGTTGGTAATTCACTTGGTACTACGGTCAATCATTTTACTAGGGCATCTAGGGAATTTAAAAAAATAGACAAGGATATTTTGCGTGTTACCGGAGAGGGAATGGACATGGAGGTAATGATGATTGACAAGCCGGAGGAAATGTGATATCCTGACGGATAGAAAGTTGCACTTCAAAACGGAGTGTACGCACAGAGTTTATGAGTTCTTAAAAAATTTTTGAAAAGGAGGAAAAAGATGACAATTTTGCATTTGCTTGGTGGATTGTACAGCGTTGTTTCTTTAGTTTTTGGTTTATTGTTTTTTGGTCTTGTTTATTTTCCGATGACAAAGAGAAAAAGTCCAGTTGTGCGGACTATGGAAATAAAGAGAGCCGTCAAAAAAAATATGTTTTTTATTTTGTCAGGCTCTTTGGTTTTAGGGTTGGTCGTCATTTTTTAAACAAAAAAAAGAAAAGGTGGTTGAGGTTTTTTAAAACCAAGACCACTTTTTTGTTTTTTGATACTCATTTA
>JAHISW010000007.1 GCA_018817995.1 Patescibacteria group bacterium
CTCAATACCGAACTGCCATAGTGCCATAGAAAGTTGAGCTGCCTCGTTTTTCAAAAAATAACCGCGGAAACCGGAAACTTTAACGCCCCGCTCAAAATCAACCAAATCTAAATTTTTCATAATTTCCAAACAACTTTTCGGCTCAAAATCGAAATTCGGCAATTCTCCCCATTTTTTAATTTCTTTGTTCTGTTCATCGGATTCGCCTTCTGGAACAGAGGGGTCGGGAATATTGGGAACTTCTAACATTAATCCGCGCCACTTTTCCATAACCCTTTTGAGGTGTTCCTCGCTTTTTGACAAACGACTTTTTAGCAGTTTCATTTCATTTATGACTTTCTGCTTTTCGTCCTGGTCTTCCAGTTGAGAAATTTTTTCGCTAGCCACATTTTGATGAGCCCTAAAACCATCCGTTTCTTTTATCAAAAGAAGTCGTTTGTCGTCAGTGTCCAAAAGTTTGTCCACGTCAAAATCAATATGCTTCTTCCGAGCCGCTTCTTTTATAAGCTCCTTATTTTCTCTGATGAATTTAATATCTAACATACAATATATAATACCAAACCAGCTATTTTTTGACAATCTTAGTGTGTCCGCTTAGAATAAACAAATGAACACGGCAAAAGAAAAAATTTTCGCAAATGCTTTTAACCAGCCCGTTCAGATTGGCGCCGTCAGTCTAAAAAATATCCGGGAATATTTTGGTAGTTTTGAAGAGGCGTGGAAAGCGCCTTTTTTTGAAATCAAGAAAATTGTCAATAATAAAAATTTGGAAGAATTCAGACAAAACATTGACCCGCAAAAAGAATTTGAAGAACTGAAAAAAGAAAAAATAGACATTCTCCTTTTTGAGGAAATGCCCGAGATGCTTCAGGAAATTTACTCCCCGCCTGAAATACTATACATAAAAGGAAATTTCCCCAGCAAAGAATCCACGCGCTTGGCAGTAGTCGGACCCAGAAAATTCTCTTCTTATGGAAAAGAATCCTGCGAGAAAATTGTAAGAGAACTGGGCGCGAGTGATAATGATTTTGTCATAGTGAGCGGAATGGCCTCCGGGATTGACACCATTGCGCACAAAACAGCATTAGACAACAAAATGAAGACCATAGCTGTTTTGGGATGCGGACTTCACGAAAGTGTTGTTTACCCTCCGTCAAACCTGAGGCTATTTAGAGAGATCATTGAAAAAGAAGGCGCAGTCGTTTCAGAATATCCCCTGCGCATGAAAGCCGCTCTTTTTACTTTTCCTCAAAGAAACAGAATCGTTGCCGGATTATCTGCGGGAACCTTGGTCGTTGAGGCGCCCCAAAAAAGCGGGTCCTTAATTACTGCCTCTTTGGCTTTGGAAAGTAACAGAGAAGTTTTTGCAATTCCTGGAAATATTTTTTCAAAAAATTCGGAAGGCGTAAATAAGCTTATAAAAGCGGGCGCCTTGCCTGTTACAAGTTCTGATGATATACTCCAAGCTTTCGGGATGGAAATAAAAAATTCAACGGAAAATGAATTCTTGTCGCCTGAAGAAAAAAATATTGTTGACCAAATCAATGAGCCCATCCAAAGAGATGATCTCTTAAGAAAAGTAAAACTACCAACAAGTGAATTAAACTCTCTACTAAGTCGAATGGAAATTAAAGGTATTATAAAAGAAATTGGAGGTAGAATTTATCCCGCCTGACGGGACAAGTAAGATATGACAACACTAGTTATCGTAGAATCGCCAACAAAAGCTAAAACCATTTCCCGTTTTTTGGGAAAGGATTTTCAAGTTGAATCAAGCAATGGACACATCCGTGATTTGCCGAAAGGAAACATGGGTATTGATGTAGAAAAAGATTTTGAACCGCAATATGTTATTCCAAAGAAAAAAGAAAAGCATGCCAATTCCCTAAAAAAAGCGGCAAAAAAAGCCGATAAGATTATCCTTGCAACTGACGAGGATCGCGAAGGCGAAGCAATCGCCTGGCACCTTGTCCAGACCTTCGGGCTGGACAATCTCAAATCTCAAAACTCAAATCTCAAAGAAAAAGAAGTTGAACGGATTGTCTTTCATGAAATAACGGAAAACGCCATTAAAAAAGCGCTACAAAATCCGCGAACAATTGACATGAATCTTGTTGACGCCCAACAGGCAAGGCGAATTTTGGACAGGTTGGTGGGTTATAATTTATCCCCTTTCTTGTGGAAAAAGTTAATGAGAGGTCTTTCCGCCGGACGAGTTCAATCGGTAGCCTTGCGAATTATTGTTGAACGAGAAGAAGAGATAAAAAAATTCAAACCCCAAGATTACTGGACAATTTCAGGAACATTTGATGCCACAGACAAAAAAGAATCAGAATTTGAGGGCGCGCTTTCCAAAATAGACGACAAATTGATACCAAAACCGGGGCTAACAGACAAAAAGGAAGTTGAAAAAATACTTGCCGAAACAAACAATTGCTCGTGGAAAATATCTTTTGTTGAAAAAAAGGAAAGAAAACAGTCCCCTTATCCGCCGTTTATGACAAGCACTATTCAGCAGGCGTCATGGCAAAAATTGCATTTCTCCGCAAAAAAAACAATGATGATTGCTCAACAATTATACGAAGGAATAAATTTGAAAAAAGAAGGCGGCGCGACAGGTTTAATAACATACATGAGAACCGATTCTCTAAATATCTCGGAAAGCGCGCTAGTACAAACAGAAAAATATTTGAAAAATAACTTTGGAGAAAAATATGTTTTATCTCAACCGCGAAGATTCAAAACTAAAAGCAAGGGGGCCCAGGAAGCGCATGAAGCAATAAGGCCTGTAAATATTATTCTCTCCCCCGAGTCAATAAAAAATGATTTATCAACAGACCAATACAAATTATATAAATTAATTTGGGAAAGATTCGTGGCAACGCAAATGCCTGACGCTGTTTTCGATAATACTAACATAAATGTTGAGACTTCCGGCACCGATACAAAATACCTTTTTCAAGGGAAAGGAAGCATCTTGAAATTTGATGGATTTCTGAAAGTTTACCCAATAGGCACGGAAGAGAGAATACTGCCGGCATTAAACGAAAATGACAAAATAACCACGAAAGAAATTAAGAAAGAAGATCACCAAACGCAACCACCTCCCAGATACAACGATGCTTCGTTGGTAAAAATATTGGAAAAGCACGGAATAGGGCGCCCATCAACTTACGCCCAAATAATTTCCACCATTGAATCGCGAAACTATGTGGAAAGAAATGAGGCCAAAAGACTTGCGCCAACCGAAATTGGAGAAAAAGTTAATGACATTATGGTAAAACATTTCCAGGATATTGTTGATATTGATTTTACGGCCGAAATGGAAAATAGCCTTGATAAGGTGGCATCTGGCGAAATTGATAAACTTCCCGTAATAAGGGATTTTTACGGTCCTTTTGAGAAAAACCTGAAAGAAAAATACGAGAGTGTTGAAAAACAAGATTTGACTGAAGAAACAGACGAAATATGTGACAAGTGTGGAAAGCCGATGGTAGTTAAACATGGAAGATTTGGAAAATTTATCGCCTGCTCCGGTTTCCCCGACTGTAAAAATACGAAGCAACTTCCTTCCAAGTCCTTGAATATAAAATGTCCTTTCTGCAAAACAGGAGATGTGATAGAAAGAAAAACAAAAAGAAAAAGAATATTTTTTGGTTGCTCGGTGTGGCCAAACTGCGAATTCGCGACATGGCAAAAACCAACGGGTGAATTGTGCCCCGAATGCCAATCCCCTCTTGTGGAACTAAAGAGCGGTGTCAAATGCTCCAGTAAAATCTGCGGGTATGCAGAAAACACAAAACCCGAAGAATAACAACGACCATAGATTAAATATAGCGAAGCCCGACCTCCGTTAGGAGGTCGGGCTTCAGAACATTGATTCGTATTTTCTTTCTCCAACGATTGAAGTTGAACTTCGGTAGTTGATTGTCGGTCTCACCACAACTCCACGATCGTGAGATAATGAATAGACCATAATTCATGATTGAAGTCCAACTTCAATCATTGAGATATTTGAGTAAAATAAAAAGCCCGGGGTTGTTCCCCGGACCTTCGGGACGTTTTTTACTTTGCTTCTTTTTTTACTGTTTAGAAATATCTATTCTACGATTTTTGTTTTTTTGAATAATTAGTCCAACTAATATTCCAATTATTCCGTATAAAATACTCCCCACAATTGGAAAGAATATTTTATAGAATTGAATATTTTCAAATAACTTCGGGAAAAACTTAATTCCAAGTAAAAATATTGGAAAATCCACGAATATTGCAAATAAAGAAGATAAATTAGCCTCTCCTTGATAATAAAAATTAAACAAAATTAAACTAATTATCAAGTGAATTGAAAAAAAGATAATACCTATTTTCCCCCAAAGTTGTAATTCTTTCATAATTTTTACCTCCTTAATACTATACTGGTAATCATATATTATTCTTTGACAGAAACAACCAGAACCTGTCAATTGTACCAAAACCCTCCTTGATTTTACTAGAATACCCCAACTATCAACATCCGATGTTGATAGTTGGATAAGTTCAGCAAAATAAAAAGCCC
>JAHISW010000008.1 GCA_018817995.1 Patescibacteria group bacterium
CTTTCCGCCCGCAAAGGGAAATGCCCGTTGTTACAACAAAAACTGCTTTCTCCTTTTTCCGTGTTGTCATTTTTACACATCTCCATTTTCTTTCATTTTTTGGTCTTCGTAAGGAGCGTGTTCTTTTCTGTACATTTCCAGCATGGCACAAACCAAACACCCTATACCCAAAGCTCTCATCCAAAATTTGCCACTAAAATATTTGAGAAGTCTATAAACAACATAGGTAAATTCACCCGCAACGTCTGTCACTTTCATATACCCCCATGTCTCCAACAATCTGTTGATAGACGGGTCGCAAAAAGAACGTCTCTTTTTTTCAATATATGGCATCTTCTTTTCCTCCCCCTGCCCCGCTTAGCGGGGTAAATTTTCAAAAAACTTGAACCTTCATCAGAGCATAACAATCATCCTTGAAAAAATCAATAAAGATAGTATTATGAGAGGCGAAAAGAAAAAATCTTTGACAATGTAATAAAAGAAAGGAAATAAAAATGGGAAAAATGCAGAAACGAGGCGGGCCAGCCTCGCGTCGACAAGCGACAGCGAGTCGAGGCGGGTGGAAAAAGGTTGAATCTCTCCTCCCAAAAGGACTTCATTTTCTCTCCGGCAATGAAGCCTGCGCGGAAGGGGCGCTTGTGGCAGGATGTAAATTTTTTGCCGGATACCCAATCACTCCGGCTTCTGAAATCGGAGAAACGTTGGCAAAAAGAATACTAGAAGTAGGCGGGGTCTTCAAACAAATGGAGGACGAAATTTCCGCCATCGGAGCAGTTTTGGGAGCTTCTTGGGCTGGAGAAAAAACAATGACGGCAACATCGGGACCAGGATTTTCTCTTATGATAGAAAATATCGGTTTCGCGGATATGACCGAAATGCCCTGTGTAATAATCAACGTCCAGCGCGGGGGGCCAAGCACGGGAATGCCAACCAAGCCATCAAGCAGTGATATTATGATGGCGCGCTACGGATGCCATGGTGGAACACCGCACATCGCGCTTTGTCCTTCTGATGTACAGGAATGTTATGACCTGACAATCAAGGCTTTCAATCTGTCTGAAAAATACCGCTCGCCGGTTATAGTGCTATCGGACGCAAGCCTTGCTCACCTTAGAGAACCACTGAAAATAAAATCAAAGGTGAAAATTTTTGACAGGATATATGAAAAAGGCAAACAGCACTTTGGTCCAACAAAAGATTTTTCAGCGCCAAGTATGCCAACCCCCACGGATGGCGAGTTTTTAATGACTACCGGTTCCGCCCATAATGAATGGGGAGTACGCAATACTTTTGAACCAAAAGGTTATGAGAAATTGATATGGCATCTTGAAAAAAAAATTAGTCTAAGCAAAGAACTTACCGACACAGAAGAATTTATGACAAAAGACGCAAGCCAAATTGTCATCGCCTACGGATTCACCGGCAGGATGGCAAGAGAAGCTGTAGCCAACGCAAGACTTGAAGGCAAAAAGATTGGACTAATAAGACTAAAAATTGTTTGGCCCTTCCCCGAAACAATAATTAAAAAATACGAGGAACAATGCCAAGAGTTTATCGTTCCTGAAATGAACCAAGGGCAACTACATAATGTAGTTAACCAATGTGTTACCGACAAAACAAAAACCGCTGTGACATCACTGGCTCAACCAAATGGCGAACTAATAAATTCAGAACAAATATTTGAATACTTGACCAAAAAAACATGGGGAACTAGGAAATGAGTAAAGAACTAAGACAGAAATACCTAAGAACAAACAAAACAACATTTTGCCTCGGATGCGGATATGAAATTTTTATAAATTGTTTCCTCAGGGCAAATGAAGAACTAGGGATTGAGTTTCAGAAAACAATTTTTGTTTCCGGTATCGGTTGCGCCGCCTGGATTCCCAGCCCTTACTTCAGGGCGGAAACATTGCATACTACGCATGGTCGCCCATTGGCTTTCGCAACTGGAATCAGGCTTGTCCGTCCTAAAAATAGGATAGTGGTAATTAGCGGGGATGGGGACTTGGTCACCATAGGGGGCAACCACCTCATACATAGCGCGAGAAGAAATCTGCCGATGAGCGTTTTTTGCATGAATAATTCCATTTATGCGATGACTGGAGGACAAGCCGGGGCAACCACACCCAAGGGGGCCATCACCTCCACGGATATGGAGGGAAATAAAGAATCTCCCTTTGACTTAATTAAGCTTGTTCTTGCCAGTGGGGCCAATTTCGCCTCAAGATATCCGGTTGCCTTTCCAAGACAAATGGTGGAGGGTATCAAGAAAAATTTAATGGCCGGAGAAAAAAAATTCGCTTTTACCGAAATTGTAAGCGTTTGCCCAACGCAATTTGGGGAAAAAAATAATTTCAAATCACCTGGTCAAATGCTCAAAAAACAAAAAGAGAGTGGCATCATTTCCGGAGAATTTGATAATTTGGAAGAATATTTGAAATTGTAAAAAATAACTCATTTATAAAAACAATGCCCCTGGACCATATCGGTCAGGGGCATTTTTCTCGTACTCATTCACCTCGTCCCAAGCAATATCCTTATAGTAACCTCGCCTGCTTGTTCTTTTAAAATACTTAAAATCTTCTCCATTTTTTCCAATCTCATCCTGTACTATAACCCTCACGACCGTGACAGCTATAGTATGATTATTTTCAAGTTCAGACAATCTAAATTTTAATAATTCAAGCCAAATTCTTCTCTAAGCCACCTGTCATTTTCTATTTTATCAACCGTCATGTATAAAACATCTTTGCCAATTTTAAAATACGATTTCAGCATAATTATTATCTCTTCACAATTGTAGGGATAGACCCAAACGCTATTTTGAAGTCTGACAAAGCCCAAATTTAACAACTCTTTTCTCAGACCATCTCTCACAAAACGTCTGTTTTCTTTTATGTCAAAAATAATTACTCTCCACTTTTTATCCCATCTTTTTGGCTTTTTAATAACGGCCTCTCTCAATTGATACTTCAGCAATTCCTGGTGTCCTTTGTTTGTCAAGCTGACAAAAGACATTCCATCTCTTTTTTCAAACTTAATTAGACCTCTGTCTTTTAATTTTATTACGGCAGTCCTAATATAATAACCGCGATGGTATTTCCTTTTTTCCTTGGGATAAAAAAGGTCCACCGCCTTCAAAGCATTGGGAGCCACCATCGCCACGGTCAAAATTCCAGCCGAAGCAATTGTGCCCAGTATTACTTTCCCAATCAATATTTTTGTTTCTTTTTTTACCATAACCTAGTTATCACGCCCTATCCCCATTGTACTATAACCCTCACGATCGTGAGGTCTATAGTATATCACAGAAAAAGATAAAAACAAAAGTAACAGAGTAAACGAAAAAACAAAGAAGCCAGCCGGTAACAATAAAACCCCTGAACCGTATGGTTCAGGGGGATTATTTTTTACTTGTTAATTTTATATTTCACTCCATGTTTTTCAAGAAGTTTTAGAACATCAGGGAAATCAATTCCGAGACGCTTTACTGTCTTGATGGTCGGGATA